>JACQUH010000025.1 GCA_016210375.1 Chloroflexota bacterium | reverse complement strand
GCTCGTACCAGAAACCGATGAGCAGGTAAGAGCCGAGGCCCACCAGTTCCCAGGCGATGTACAGCAGGATGAAGTTGTCCGCCAGCACCAGGGTAAGCATGGCCGCCACAAAGAGGGAGTGGGCGGCGAAGTACCACCCAAAGCGCTCCTGGCCGGCCATGTACCCGATGGAGTACACCTGGATGAGCAATGCCACAAAGGTCACGATGCCCAGCATGACCACCGACAAGGGGTCAACCGCTATGCCCCAACTGATGACCGAGCCTCCCAGTTCTACCCACGCGCGGGCGTAGTGAAAGGGGCCGGCGCTCTCCTCGCCCAGGAAGCCGAACAGCACCACCCAGAAGACGGCGAAGCCCCCGGCAATAGCCAGGATGGAGAGGAAGGAGCCTTTCCCAGGCAGGTATCTCCCAAAGAGGCTCACCACGCCGAAAGCGGCAAAGCTCAGGGCGGGCGCCAGCCATGCCAGTTCCATGGGTCTATCTCCGGGCCCTCCCCCGTTCTTGTTACCTCCTTCCCTAAAGGGAAGGGGGCCAGGGGGTTAGGTCACCACTTCATCAGGTCCAGTTGATCCACGTTTGCAGTGCCTTTGTTGCGGTACAGGCGCAGGATAATGGCCAGCGCCAGGCCCACCTCAGCCGCAGCCACCGTGATCACGAATATGGCGATGATCTGGCCAAGGTACTTGCCGTGGTCCACAAAGGCGGCGATGCCTACCAGGTTCACGTTCACGGCATTGAGCATGAGCTCTATGGCCAGAAGCACCAGGACAACATTGCGCCGGGCCAGGACACCGTATAACCCGATGCAGAACAACCCGGCGCTCAGGACCTGCACATGTACCAGCGTGAGCACTACTCTCTGCCTCCCGCGCGAGCGATGACGATGGCCCCGATGAGGGCCACGAGCAGCAGCACTGAGGCCACCTCAAAGGGGATGGCCCACTGGGTGAAGAGGCTGCGCCCCAGCTCCTGCACCCCTGGCCCCAGGCGCTCCGTCTCCTCGCTTCCCCGGCTGCGGGCCAGGGCAAAAGCAATGACAAAGAAGAGGCCCAGGGCCGCCAGGGCCGCAATGGGCCACTGCCTGTTCTCCATAGAGCCGCCGAAATCCTGTAGCCGAGTCAGCATGAGAGCGAAGAGCACCACGATGATGATGGCGCCGCCGTAGAGGAGCACCTGCACCAGGGCCAGAAACTCGGCGAAGACCAGGAGGAAGATGCCCGCCACGCCCATAAGGGAGACCAGCAGAAAAAGGGCGGCGTGCACCACGTTGCGAGTGCCCACTACGCCAACGGCCCCGCCCAGGGCCAGGGCGCCGGCCAGGTAAAAGAGCACCAGAGAGGTCATACTGCTGCCTCTTCCTTGGCAGGAGTCTCCCCTCTGGTCACCGCCTCTGGCTTCGCGGCCTCCTCCCCTCCCTTGGGCTTCCAGCCCATCTCCTTCTGGTAGTCGCGCCCCATGGCCAGCAGTTGCTGGAGGTCCGCCCTGTTGCCATTGCGCACAACGACGGAGAGCTCGTGCTGGTGGCTCATCTCAATGGCGTCAAAGTTGCAGACCTCCACACAGATGCCGCACAGGATGCAGCGGCCAAGGTTGATCTCAAAATCATCAACAATCTTGCGCCGCTTGCTCTTCCCTTCCTTAAAGAGGGGGTTGTCTTTCATCTGGGCGCTCATGCACTGTGTGGGGCAGGCCCGAATGCACACCATGCACCCCGTGCAGTACGGCTCCTTCACCCCGTCATCCCACGTGAGCACCGGGAAGCCCATGAAACGAGGCGCGATGGGCAGGTGCTGTTTGGGGTACTGCGCCGTCACCACCGGCTTGAAGAAGGCGCGCAGTGTCACCCCCAGGCCCTTGAAGCTAGCCAGCATCTGTCACCTCCGCTCTCCGGTACGCCCTGGCCCGGGCCAGGCGCTCCTCGGCAGTAGCCCTGGCAGGCCAGGTCCATCTCCGGTACAGCCCGTAGCCTGCGGCCACAGTAATGGCCAGCGAGGAAACCGTCAAGGCCCACCAGGGCAACTCGTAGAACTTGTAGAATGCGGTCAGGCCAAAGTTCACGAAGGATAGGGGTATAAGGATCTTCCAGCCCACGGACATGAGCTGATCAATGCGCAGGCGGGGGAAGGTGCCCCGGAACCAGAATATCACGAACACCACCAGGTAGGCCTTCACGACGACCCACAGGAAGCCCAGCCAAGCGCTCTCCGGCATCAGGGGGAAGCTCCAGCCGCCCAGGAACAGCAGGACCACCAGCACCGCAATGGTGAAGGTGTTGATGTATTCGGACAGGAAGAAGACGGCCCAGTGGGCGCCGCTGTACTCAATGAAAGGCCCGCCCATGACCTCGGACTCGGCGAAATAGATGTCAAACGGCGTCCGGCCCACCTCTGCTACGCCCGCCAGCAGGAAGATGGCCAGGCCCAGGGGCTGAAGCACTGCGTAGGGGATGGTGCGCTGATCGTCTACGATGGTGACAAGGTTCATGGACTGGGGCAGCATGATGACGGCGATGACCGCCATGATGATGGGTATCTCGTAGCTGATAAGCTGTGCCGCAGCGCGCAGTCCGCCCAGGATGGCGTACTTGTTGGCAGAGCCCCAGCCGGCCATGACCATGCCGACGATGGCCAGCACCGAGAAGGCCACGATGAAGAAGAGGCCCAAATCCATGTTTCGCACGACGACCTCGCCCGCCAGGGGGATGGTGACCCAGACGACGAAGGAGGGGACGAAGACCACCATGGGGGCCAGCCAGAAGAGGAGCTTATCGGCCAGGGCAGGGACAAGGTCCTCCTTCACCAGGAGCTTCAGGGCGTCGGCCGCGGGCTGCAAGAGACCGTGGGGGCCGACCACCATGGGCCCCATGCGCCGCTGGAGGCGCCCCAGCGCCTTGCGCTCCAGCCACGTCAGAGACAGCACCACTGTAATCAGGCCCGTGACCAGGACGGTGAGCTGGAGAATAATGAGGGCGATGTCTCGCGCCGTCACCGGTCTACCTCCCCCAGCACAATGTCAATGGAGCCAAGGATCAGGACGGCATCGGCCACGTAAGCGTTCCGCATCATGTGCTTGAGGCTCATGAGGTTGCAGAAGGAGGGAGGGCGTATCTTGACCCGGTAGGGCCTATCGGCACCGCTGCTCACCAGGTAAACGCCCAGGTCGCCCCGGGGGTTTTCGGCGTGGGCGAACACCTCGCCCTTGGGGGGGCGGGAGATCCGGCGGATGGGGGCCATAACCGGCCCCGGCTGCATCTGCTGGAGGCACTGCTCAACCAGGCGCACCGACTCCTCCATCTCCCGGATGCGCACCCAGAAGCGGTCCCAGCAGTCGCCACGGTCGCCCAGGGGCACGCTGAAATCCAGGCGGTCGTAGAGCAGGTACGGCTCGGCCTTGCGGAGGTCGTAGTCCACGCCCGTGGCCCTCAGGTTCGGGCCAGTAAGCCCCAGCCCCAGGGCGGTCTTGCCATCTATGGCGCCCACGTCCCGGGTGCGGGCCAGGAATATCTCGTTGAAGGTGACCAGATCGTCCGCCTCTTCAATAGTCCTTTTCACCGGGTCCAGGAGGCGGCCCATGCGGTCGTAGAAGTCCTCGGGCAGGTCCTGCTTGACGCCGCCGATGCGGAAATAGTTGTGCATCATGCGGGCGCCGCTGACGGCCTCAAAAAGGGACTGGATGCGCTCCCGCTCCTTGAAGGCGTACAGCACCGGCGTCATGGCGCCGGCGTCCAGGGCGAAGGTGCCGTAGAAGAGCATGTGGCTGGCGATGCGGTTCAGCTCGCACAGGATGGTGCGGATGTACAGGGCGCGCTCTGGCACCTCCAGGCCCATCAGCTTTTCCGCCGCCGCGCAGATGACCAGCTCGTTGTTGAAGTTAGCCACGTAGTCCAGGCGGTCAAAAAGGGTGATGATCTGGCTGTACTGCTCGCCCTCGCACAGCTTCTCGGTGCCCAGATGCAGGTAGCCGATGTGCGGCTCCACGTCCACGATGCGCTCGCCGTCTATCCAGAGGACCATGCGGAAAACGCCATGGGTGGCCGGGTGCTGCGGCCCCATGTTCAGCATCATGTCCAGGGTATCTAGCTGTCTGTTTATGGCCATGGGCTATTGAACCTGGTCCAGCAGTGCGAAGAACTCTTCGCGAGACATTCCCGCTGTCGTCATGTTGGTTCTGATGTGTGTTACAGGAACCAGGCCGTGCTCCATCTGAATAACTACAGGCCTTATGACGCCTGGCTTGGTCATGATAAGGTGGTCGCCCCTCATCCGAACTGCCTTAAAGCCGCTTGCCTCAAATATCCTCACTAGCACTCTTGGAGGCAGCGGAACTAGGCGTCTTGACCCCGTACTCACAAGGCTGCGGTAAGCCGCTCTTGGGACAAGGGAACGCGACTAATCCACTTGCCTCCACTACGATGAAATCCTGCCGCTTCCATGACCTCGTTCATGGTCCCTAGCCTTGAACATCCCTCTGCGAAGGCGGCTACTGCTTCCAGTAAGGCGGCTTTTGCTTTGGCAGGAGTGTCGCCAAAACTGGAGACGTTCAACTCTGGGCACAGGGCAACGTAGGTCTCTCCTTCTTTGAATACCTCAGCCCGAAACTCAATGGTGGTTTGAGCTACGTTAACCATGGGATCCTACGGTTGATCCGGCTTGCTACTAATCCCCGAACCTATCCCAACGTGGTATTCCGTTCCCCAGCCCAACGGTCTTTCAACAATGATGATGCCAATCTGCCTTGTCATGCGGAGGGACTCCCGACACGCCGGGACGACCAAACGAATCTCTCGCCAGTCCCGACAGGTCGGGATTCGCTTCATCCCGATTCTATCGGGACTCGCTCAGAATGCCACTACGATGAATATCTGTGCATGGCGAAGCCATGCACAGATATTCATCTATCATTCCCCCTTCTCTTCAGGGAAGGGGCTAGGGGGTTACGTCAACCTCTTACCACTCCTGGTAATCGTTGAAGGGGTAGCTCTTCCTGCCTGGGAAGCCCTCAAACCCCTCGTACAGAAGCAGGGGGGCAAGGTTGGGGTGGCCCTCAAAGACAACGCCAAAGAGGTCGTGCCCCTCCCGCTCGTGCCAGTCGGCCCCCGGCCACAGCGAGATAACCGATGGCAGGCGGGGGTCGTCGTAGGGTACCGAGACCTTCAGGGCCAAGCGGTGTCGCCTGGCAATTGAGAAGAGGTGGTACACCACCTCAAAGCGCTCCTCGTAGTCCACCACGGAGAGACAACAGAGGTAATCGCAGTCGGTGCGGGGGCTGTCCCGCAGAGTGCGGGCGGCCTCCAGCAGGCGCTCCCGTGGCAAGGTTACCACCACGTCGTCCGTCACAGCTCCCAACTGAGGATGGTAGTCTTTCAGGACTTCCTGCAACAGGGCCGTCAGGGCCTGTCCATTCTCATCCAGGACAACCTTCGCCTCAGCGGGCGCGGGGTGTGCTCTAGCGGGTCGCTCTTGCGTCATGTCGCCGTGCGTCCTGCTTGATCTTTTCCTGGAGCCGCAGGATGCCCTCCATGAGAGCTTCGGGCCGGGGCGGGCATCCAGGAACATACACGTCCACGGGGATGATATGGTCTACACCCATGACCACGGAATAGGAGCGGAAGTAGGGGCCGCCATTGGTGGCGCAGCTCCCCATGGCGATGACCCACTTGGGGTCTGGCATCTGCTCGTAGAGCAGCTTGATGGGAGGGGCCATCTTCTTCACCACCGTGCCCGCCACGAT
>JACQUH010000128.1 GCA_016210375.1 Chloroflexota bacterium | reverse complement strand
CTTTTGGTTTTTTAACATTTTTGGTGCCAGGTAGACCCGACCTCTCCCCCTTTAGGCCCCCTCTCCGTTGCGGATAGGGGGACGATGATTTGAGGAATCGGTGTTATGCGGCTCTGCCGCATAACACCGATTCCAACCAATCTTCTCCCCCTTCCCGTGCGGGAAGAGCCTGTCCTTGAGCGGAGCGAAAGAGGGAGCCAGAGGGGGTTAGGTTGGAACCCAATTGGCAGGTTATTTTGTCAGTGACCAATAGTGCCAGGGGACGGTACCACTACTACAAAGCAAACGGCGCTGCCCTGTCCTTCTCATTGACACCAGGACTATCATGGTAAGCTAGAGCCAAACAAGGAGCCTGCGCCGTGACCACGCCTGCCGGAGGACTGTCCCTCTTTGATGCCGCAAGGGCTATGGGAGTCCCTTTTACCACCGAGGTTTCCCCTTCGGACGGGGAAGTGGTGGTCAGAGGTTTCAAGTTCCACTACCTGGACTGGGGGAACCAGACCAGGCCCCCCATGGTGCTCTTGCACGGCCGTACCAACGCCGCCCATACCTGGGACTTCACGGCCCTGGCTTTCCAGGATCGCTTCCATGTCCTCTCCCTGGACATGCCCGGCCACGGCGACACTGCCTGGTCTCCCAGCGCCGACTATACCCTGAACACCACGGCGCCTCTTGTTGCCAGCTTTATAGACGCCTTGGACCTGAAATCCCTGTACCTGATAGGCCACTCCATGGGTGGCCGCAATGCCCTGGTGTACGCTGCCCAGAACCCAGGGGTGGTGAAGGCACTGGTACTGGTGGATATGGCCCCTGAGGTGAGCAGGGAGCCTGCCAGTCTGGGGTGGCGCGTCCTCCCTGCCGAGACCGACACCTTTGAGGAGTTCGTGCAGGCCGCCCTCAAGGTAAACCCGCGCCGCTCTCCAGAACAGCTCCGGGGCAGCCTGGCCCACCAGCTCCGCCAGTACCCCAGCGGCAAGTGGAGCTGGAAGTGGGACCCCGCACTACGCGAGGCCGATACCAATGGCTGGGGGCCGGACCGCCTGTGGCCCTGGGCTGAAAAGATACGCTGCCCCACCCTCCTGGCCCGCGGCGGCGACAGCGACCTCATCCCCGACGCTGTTGTAGAGCGCATGAGGCGCACCCTTCCCAACTTCAAGTCGGTGGACATCCCGGGGGCCGCCCACCAGGTCCACGGCGACCGCCCTGCCCTCTTCATCCAGGCCGTGCGAGGGTTCCTGGATAGCCTCGCGCAATAGAAGCGCAGGCCCATGACTCCAGCGTACCGAAGGCTACCTCGGCCGTGGCCGCCTGCCCCCAGATGGAGCGGCATCGTTCCCCAACCCCTGGGCTGGGGTGCCAACAATCTAGTGGAATAGCTTCCGACATACGGCGCAGCATCCGTTGTACCACGATATAGCATCCTCCAGAACCAAGAAGCCCGGCGTCCCAACCCAACACAGGATGTACCAGGAGTTTGCTCACCTGTGGCCCCTTGTTAGCCCGCCCGAGGAGTATGAAGAGAGCGCCCGCTACTGGCGGGATATCCTCAGGGCCAGGCTTGGCCCCGGACGGCATCCCGTTCTGGAGCTGGGCGTCGGCGGTGGCCACCACCTTTCCCACCTCACGGCAGACTTCCAGGCCACTGCCGTGGACATCTCCGAAGCCATGCTGGCCGTCTCCCGACGACTGAACCCAGGCGTGACCCATGTCCAGGGTGACATGCGCTCCGTTCGCCTTGGGCGTACCTTCAAGGCTGTGCTCATTCACGACGCCATTGAGTACATGCTGACCGAAGATGACCTCCGGGCCACCTTCGCCACAGCCAGGGCCCACCTGGAACCAGGGGGCGTCTTTGTCGTCGCCCCCGACTGGTTCAAGGAGACCTTTCCTGGCACCCATGTCTCTCACTTCGTGCGGACGGGAAGCGAGCCAGAGTTCACCTTCATTGAGTACGTGGCCGATCCTGATCCCCAGGATACTACCGTGGAGTGGGTCTTCTTTTACATCTTCCGGGACAGGGAGGGCATCCGTGTGGAAGAGGACCATCACCTCATGTCCCTGTTCCCTCGGGACACATGGCTCCGTCTCCTGGGGGAAGCAGGCTTTACCGTAGAGCTGGCGCCCTATCCGGACTACTATACGGGTCAGCAGGTGCATCTGCTGGTCGGCGTCCTCCTCCAGTAGCCCCATCGCGAGAGAAAGGCTGTGCCAATCCCTTGAGCGAAGCAATCACCCCGCACTCCCCTGTTGCGCCCGCCGTAGCGAGGCGCCCCAGGGTCTTCTATGGCTGGTGGATAGCCATCGCGGCCACCGTTCAGTCCCTGTGGACCTCCGGCACTTTCTTCTTTGGCTTCACCGCCTTCTTCAACCCCATCGTCAACGAGTTTGGCTGGAGCCGCGCCGCCACTGCCATGGCCCTGTCCCTCCAGCGCACCGAGTCCGGAGTCTTCGGCCCCTTCGTCGGCTTCATCGTGGACCGGTGGGGCGCTCGCGTCGTCCTGATGGTGGGGACCGTGATCACTGCCCTTGGGTTCTTCTGGCTGGCCCGCATCCACTCCCTCACGACGTTTTACCTGGCCTTCGGCACCGTCGCCCTGGGCATGTCCCTGGCCTCAGGTATCGCCACCACTGCGGTGGTCGGCAACTGGTTCAACCGAATGCGAGGGCGCGCCATGACCATCGCCTTCGTTGGAGGCGGCTTTGGCGGCATCATGGCGCCCCTCCTGGTGTGGGGCATCGCTCACTTTGGCTGGCGCACGATGATTGATTGGATCGCCCTGGGCACACTCCTCGTGGGCATTCCCGCTTCCCTGGTCATGCGCCGCCGCCCCGAGGACTACGGTTACCTGCCCGACGGCGACATGAATCCCCCTCAGACAAACGGCGCAACCGCGGAGACGGTCAGCAAGGCCAAGGCCGCTACCGCTATGCCGGCCACGGAAGCGGGCCTCTCCGTGAGGGAGATCATGAAGACCCGGGCCTTCTGGCAGATCATCCTGGGCATGGGCCTCTCCGGCCTGGTCATGTCAACCGTGGTGGTCTTTTCCATCCCCGTGCTGGAAAGCTACGGTATCTCCAGCGCCGTAGCGGGCTTTACCGTGCTCTTCATCTCCGTCCTCAACCTGGCGGGGCGCTTTATTCTAGGCTTCATGTCCGACTTCATGGACAAGCGCAAGCTGTTGGCCCTCACCTATCTGATGCTGGGCCTTGGGTCTCTGGCCCTGGCCACCATTGTTCATCCCTGGCAGATCGTGCTCTTCCTGCTCTTCTACTCCCCGGGCCACGGCGGCACCGTCCCGATCCGTTTCTCCATGATCGCCGACTACTTTGGCCGCAAGTCCTACGCCTCCATTGTTGGCATCAGCATGACCCTCACTGCCATCTTCGGCATTGTCGGCCCCGTGGCTACTGGCGCCCTCTATGACGCCACTGGCAGCTACCGATGGGCCTTCGTCGCTATCGGCCTGGTCGCCTTCATAGCTGTGCCCGCCACCCTCACCCTCAAGCTGCCCGCCGCCCCCCTCGCTTCTGACGAGCCTCCGCTCATCGCGACCACCACCCACTAGACTCGCACCTGACACCCTTGATCCCTCCTTCGGCTTCGGTTGGAGCCTGCCCTGAGAGCTTGTGAAAGAACGGATCGCGCCAGCCGAGTTGTCATTCTAGAGCGAAGTGGTCAAGCTGCCCTTGCCCTCCAGGGCGTACTGCTTCGCGAAGAATCCCTTCCGGCCCCTGCGGTGCGAAGAGCCGAAGAGACAGGCTTTTCCCCTGGGGGAAGGGGAAACGAATAAAAGTGGGGGTCTGGGCGCAGCGGAGCCGCGCCCAGACCCCCACGCTACTAGTCTACTGTCTCTCATATGACCATACACTTAGAAGGCATGCACCTGACTGAAAGGCAAACCTGCCCCTTCGCTCCGCTCAGGGCTCTTGTTATTT
>JACQUH010000126.1 GCA_016210375.1 Chloroflexota bacterium | reverse complement strand
TCCTGTCCCCTTCGCCCCAGCGAGAGGTCGGACCTAACCCCCTGGCCCCCTTTCTTCCAGGCAGGGGGGAGAATTTATATCTGAGGGACACCCTCAGACTCCCGGCAGAGTGGCTTTGCCCCTCTGCACTCCCCTTTTTCCGCAGCCTGTTAGACCGCCGTCTCCCCCCTGCCGAAGAGATGGGGACTTTGATTTGAAGAATTGGTGTGATGCGGCAGGGCCGCATCACACCAATTCAAACCAACCTTCTCCCCCTTCCCGTGCGGGAAGGGGGAGCCAGAGGGGGTTAGGTCAGTGACCAACAGGGAGCGACGCCAGAAGAAGTTCTGAGATAGTTTCTCATAGCCATCTGGAGAGCGAGCTTGGCATCTCGCTTCTTCTGTTTTACAGCCAGCCCCAGGGGACCGGGCGGCGGTACACGCGCCAGGCGAAGAGGGCAGCGACCACCATGAGCGCGCCCGCTAGCCAGGTGTGGTAGCCCATGGTAACCCTCACCCCCATGATGAAGGCCGTGAGCACCAGGAAGAGGCAGACGCCGGAGATGCGCTTGCGTCGCGTCCGCAGCCTCACGAGCGCGGGCCTCCGGTCCTCGGGCAGGGTATCGCCAGGGTTGAGGCCCTGGAGGAGCGCCTCAATCTTTGGCTGGATGCCCAGGTGGACGTAGGAGAGCAGCCCCGTCAGCACGATGAGCACCCCCAGCTTGCCCAGTATGGGCCACTGTATCAGCCGGTCGCCATACCCCGCAGTCCACGGGTTCAGGACCAGCAGGCCCGACACCAGGATGACGGCCAGGTAGGCGTAGCACCGTTTCGGCTGGTTCCTGATGATGTTCTCCATGTACCGGTCGGTGTTGTGCCCTGGAGGCACGGCGAACCGGCCCCGCTCGTTGACCACGATGAGCATGTACAGGGGCGCGGCCATGAAGAGGGCAGATACCAGGTGGATGACCAGCAGAACAGCCCTTGTATCCGGGGACATAGGGCACCTCCTCTCTTGGCCGGCATTATGCCACAATAGCCCTCCCTTTGCACTGCCAGGCGTGGCCTCTTGCGCGGTATTTGCGGCCCCCTGTGTCCAGACTCGCTTGGCGGCCTTACGACGCCGGCGCCTGCGCCCTCCGGTGACTATCTCAAAACTCTGGTGTGCCGCACCCTGATGGTCATTGACTACCTAACCCCCTCTCGCTCCCCCTTCCCGCACGGGAAGGGGGAGAAGAGTTGTTGGAATCAGTGTGATGCGCCAACGACGCATCACACTGATTCCTCAAATCAACGTCCCCCTCTCCCTTTGGGAGAGGGGGACCACAGGGGGAGAGGTCAGAACCACAACACTACAAGTGTCTGGTTGATAGTTCAATTAGGGCGCCATCCAGCCCCAGCCTTCAGGCTGGGGTGGCAAAAGCCATTTTGAGGAAGTTGCCTAGTGGTCTGGGCCGGCGCATTCAGGAAAAATTCATGGCTGTTCAGGCCGCGTTCAGGCCCAGTTCATTGGGAGGTATTTATACTCAGGTGGGGCTTGAAAAAAGCCCCGCTTCGTTGCCTACACAGAGGAGCGCATCCATGGGCAGCCAGGGACAGGCCCCCGAGTCCCTCCAGGGGGAGAACCAGCGGAAGTGGCAGTTGAGCCGTCGTCGCCTGCTGAAGCTTGCAGGGGCCGCCGGCGCCACCGCCGTCGCCGCGCAGTTGGGCGCGGGCCTGCTGAGGGAGGCCAGGGGCGCGGAAGAGGAGGCCCAGGCTACCCCGAAGCGCCTGCGTCGCTGGGGCATGATCATTGACCTGCGCCGCTGCGACGGCTGCCAGTCCCAGGGGACGCCCCCCAAGTGCACCGCCGCCTGCATTGAGGGCCACTTTGCCCCCGAGCCCATGGAGTGGATTGAGGTCTACGAGCACGAGCTCCCCGGAGGCGGCACCCAGTTTCTGCCCACCCCCTGCATGCAGTGCCAGAACCCGCCGTGCGTCAACGTCTGCCCCGTGGGCGCCACCTGGTCCACGCCGGAGGGCCATGTCCTTATTGACCAGAACCGCTGCATTGGCTGCCGCATGTGCATGGCGGCCTGCCCCTACGAGCGGCGCTTCTTCACCTGGGGGCAGCCCACCGTTCCCCTCCAGAGCCTCTTCCTGGAATACAGCCCTGAGCACCAGGTGCCCGCGAAGAAGGGCGTTGTGTACAAGTGCGACTTCTGTCCAGAGATGGCCCGCGCGGGCCGCCTGCCCTTCTGCGCCCAGGCCTGTCCCCAGCACGCCATCTACTACGGCGACCTAGAGGCAGACCTGGCTACCAACGGGGAGGCCGTGGTGCGGTTCTCCCAGTTCATCTCCCAGGAGAACGCCTTCCGGTACAAGGACGACCTGGGGACCAACCCCAGGGTGTACTACATCCCAGGCCACGGCGAGGCGACGGGGCGCAGCCCTGACAAGAAGGGCAAACTGCCCACCAGGTGGACCTGGGAAGAGAAGGTGAAGGGAGGCAAGACATGGAAGCGGCAGTAGGGGACGCCCGGCAGCGCCTGGAGGAGCGGTCCCTGGCGCCTCTCCGCCGGACTGGCCCTCTCTACTATGGCCTCATCCTCGCCTTGCTCCTGGTCATCGCCTGGGGAGCCTATGTCTACTTCTATCAGGCCCAGGAGGGGCTGATCGTCACGGGCATGAGGGACCGCCTCTCCTGGGGGCTCTATATATCGCTCTTTGTGTTCTTCATCGGCGCCAGCATGGCAGGCACCTTCGTATCCGCGATCCTCCGCATTACCCAGGCGGGCTGGCGAAAGCCTGTCACCCGGTCGGCGGAGATGGTGACGGTCGCTGCCCTGGTGGTGGCCGCCCTGTTCGTCACCTTTGACATAGGACGCCCGGACCGGCTTCTCTTCCTTATCATCTATGGGCGGTGGGAGTCGCCCCTGATCTGGGACATTTACGGCCTGAGCACGTACCTGGTGGGCAGTCTGATCTACCTGTACGCAGCCCTTATCCCAGACCTTGCCTTTGTGCGGGACCGGCTGGGGGACAGCGTGCCCGCCCTCAAACGGTGGTTCTGGGACGCCTTTTCCCTGGGCTGGACAGGAACGCCCAGCCAGCACCGGTATCTCTCCATTATCCTTGTTACCATGATGATACTCATGGTGCCGGTGGCGGTCATGATGCACACCGTTACCTCCTGGATCTTCGCCATGACCCTGCGCGAGCCCTGGGATAGCCCCCTCTTCGGCATCTACTTTGTGGGGGGAGCCATCTTTTCAGGCACAGGCATCATCATCATCCTCATGGCCGTACTCAGGAAGGTCCAGCACCTGGAGGAGTTCATCACCGAGAAGCACTTCAGCTACCTCGGGTACCTGATGGCGGCCTTTGCCCTGATCATGATCTTCTTCAACGCCAATGAGTTCGTGACCCACGCCTACAAGCTGCGGGGGCACATCGCCCTCCATCTCCAGGAGACCTTTGTGGGCACCCTGGCCCCCTATTTCTGGACCTATTTCTGGGGCGGCCTGATCCTGCCCGTGGTCATCGTCGCCCTGCCCTTCACCCGGAACGTGGCGGGCCTCGTGGTGGCGGCGGTGCTGGTCAACATTGGCATGTTCCTGGAGCGGTACCTGATCGTGGTTGGAGGCATGCACTTGCCTCTGAACCCGTACCCGGTGCCCACGTACACCCCCACGTGGGTAGAGTGGTCACTGATGGCGGCGGGGGCGTCGGTGTTTGTGCTCATCATCGCCGTGATGGTCAAGCTCGTGCCCAGCATGGCCGTGTGGGAGATGCTGGAGGAACCTGCTGGAGAGGGCGACCTCGGCGAGGCGCAGCCCCAGAGGGCGGCCCGGACCGCCCGGGGAGGGGTCCAGTAATGGCGAAGCGCATCCTTCTGACCGCAGCCGCCACTCTGCTGCTGGCCCTTCTGTCCCCAGCCGCCGCTTTAGCCCAGCAACCCATCCCTCAACTGGTCCTGGGCGTTCAGCCCTCGTCCCCTGTGGGCAACCCGATGGTCGTTGCCGGGTACCTCCTGGATCCCGCAGGGAACCCCATCAGCGGCCAGACGGTGGCCTTCTCCACCGAAGCAGAGTTCATGAACACCCTGGGGAGCTTTGAGATAGGGCAGGCAGTCACGGACGACAGGGGCCTCGCCTACGTCCAGTACGTGCCGAAGGAGGTGGGGACGAGCACGATTACAGCCCGTTTCGCGGGAAACGACGTGTTCGCCCCTCTCACAACCTCTAGCCCTCTGGAGGTGACGGAAGGCAAGGCCACCTACAAGCAGGAGCGTCCCTTCCGCATCCCTGGGGCTGATGTTCGCCTGGTGGTCGTTCTCCTGTCAGGGGTCTGGAGCCTCTACCTGCTGGTAACCGTGTTGTTCTGGCTCATTAGCCGGGCCGGCGATCGCCCGCCGAGGGAGGCCGGAGGCCCGCAATGAGCCGGAGCATCGTCGCCGCAGGTTGGATCCTGCTGGTCCTGACGGGCGGCCTGGTCTTGGTTTTTGTGGTCACATTGAGGCCCTGGGCCAGCGCCAATGAAAGCTACGACACACATCTGAACTTGAGTGGGGATGCCCCGGGAAGCTACTCCCGAACCTCGGTTACCTGGGTGGATGGGCTGCACGGCGCTCCCAAACCGTGGGTGCCCAGAGACAATATCCAGGTGGATGGCTACATCCTGTACACAGCACGGGGATGCGCCGCCTGCCACGGCCTGTCGGCTAAGGGCAGCTTTGTTGGCCCCACCCTGCTGGGGGCCTCAGAGCGCAAGATCGCCAAGATCGTGCGCGATGGCACCGGGGGGATGCCGACGTACCACTACGTGGAGCTCTCCGACCAGGAGATGACCGCCATCTCCGAGTACATCCAGGGTCTGGGCCCCGCCCCGACAGAGACGCCGGCGCTGGCCAGGCCAACCGCCACGCCCTATCCACGGGCAACGCCCACACCAGCCCCCACAGCGACGCCGACGGCGACGCCCCTGCCCGGCGTAACGCCAGTCGCGGCCACTCCTACGCCCAGTCCAACGCCTACGGTGGCCAGGCCGGCCTTGAGCCCAGCAGAGCTGAAGGCAGCGCAGCAGCTTTTTGCCGACGTGGGGTGTGACATCTGCCACGGAGCCAAGGCCGAGGGCGGCTCCAAGGGGCCGAAGCTGAGCGGCCTCACCCGGGAGGGGATGGTCAAGGCTATCCGGGAGGGCGTGGTGCGCCAGCCGGATTCCAAGTACCCTCGGGCCATGGAGGCGGTGAAAGTGAGCGACCTGTCGGACCAGGAGCTGGAGCAAATCATCAAGTTTCTGTTGAGCCTGAGCTAGTGCCCTGTAGCAGATACTGGTTGCACTTATGGATTGGCATGGACTTGTCATGCTGAACCCTTCGGCTTCGCTCAGGGAAAGCTCCGTGAGTACCGATGCAATCGGGACTGGATTGCCTCAGAAAAGGCGGGCCACTTCCAAGTTGTGAAGCCATTCAAGAGTCATCACACTAGAGGTACCCAATGAGAAGACCTATTGTCGCGGCAGCACTCCTGGCCATCGCATCACTGTTTGTGATGGCTTGCCAGGGAGTCCAGGGAGCAGAAGGCCCGCAGGGAGCGATGGGACCCGTTGGCCAGCCCGGCCTGACCGGCCCCAAGGGAGACACGGGACCCAAGGGCGACCCTGGCCTCAAGGGCGATCCCGGGGTAAAGGGGGATCCGGGACTGCCAGGCGCCCCTGGGCCCCAGGGGCCAGGCATCCCACCCGATGAGATCAAGGCCCTGATCCAGGAGGCGGTGTCGGCCTACGGGCCCGTGGCCCAGCAGGCTGACCCCGCAGTCATCGCCAGGGGCGGACGGCTGTATGACAACTGGATCGCCGAGACCGAGGCAGAGGACCCCACGGGCAACCATCCCCTGTGGGCGCTCCAGTCAACAAACGCCAGGTCCGGCAACGACACCTTCCGGTGCAAGGAGTGCCATGGGTGGGACTACAAAGGGGCAGGGGGCGCCTATGGCAGCGGCTCCCACAAGACGGGTTTCCCGGGAGTGTATCTCGCCGGGCAGAGCATGACAGCAGCGCAGCTTGTCAACATCATGAAAGGGGGAGCCGACTACCGCCACGACTTCTCCTCGGCGCTGACGGACGCCCAGCTTGCGGACCTGGTCACGTTTTTGAGGTTCGGCATCTTCAACGACGCAGCCTTCATAGACTATGCCACCAGGAAGCCCAAGGTTCCCGTGGATGTCGCCAATGGTCAGACCCGCTTTTCCCGCACGTGCGCCTCGTGCCACGGCGACGATGGCAAGAAGGTCAACTTTGCCACACCCGCGGCGCCAGAGTATGTGGGGACAATCGCCTCAGGCAATCCCTGGGAGTTTGCTCACAAGGCATTGAATGGACAGCCCGGCCCTGACGGCGCCGTCATGCCCGCCACCATCACTCGTGGCTGGACCATGTAAGACGTGATG
>JACQUH010000125.1 GCA_016210375.1 Chloroflexota bacterium | reverse complement strand
GTCTTGAAGCCGTTGGGGAATCCCGCCTCAGCCAACAGTCGCTTCGCCTCCGCCACGTCCTTTTCCCGGGTGGCCGGATTGTAGCCGGGCCAGGTCATATAGTCAGGGTTGGCAAACGGCGACCCCGGCAGGAAGAACGGCCTCGGCTTCGTCCCCGGGTAGAAGATGTCCTGATATGCCTGCCGGTCATACGCCAGGAACACCGCTTTGCGCACCCTCACGTCCTTGAACGCGCCCTGCGCAATCGTGTTGAACCTCAGGCCGTTGGTCGCGGTTGCTTCCTCGATGAAGAAGATCCCGTCACCGAACTGCTTCTTCAGGACCTCCTTCTGGTCGGGGAGCAACTGGAAGCCGGCCCCCCTGGCCCCGCCGTCGATCCGCCCGGCCCGCAGGGCCGCCACGACTGTCTCTCGGTCCTTGATGATGGGGAAGTCGATGCCGTCGAGATACGGGAGCTGACGCCCGGCGGAATCCTTCTCCCAGTACTTATCGAACTTCCGCATCGAAACCAGGCTTCCCTTGACGTAGTCCTTCAGCTTGAAGGGGCCAACGCCCACAATCCCGACCTCCACGTTGGTGGCGTCGGGCTTGCCCTCGTCAACCTTGGCCCTGATCAGGTGTGGCGCATAGGCAAAGTAGTTACCGGAGAAGGCCATGAGAGCCAGATAGCCAGGCGTGGATGCCTTGAGGGTGACCCGCACCCTGTTGCCGTCGATCGCCTCAACCTTGGATATGTCGCCCCACTGCAGGGCGTCTGTCTCCGGGGCGCGCTTGCCATAGCCGAAGATCATGAGTGCAAGCGCTTCGCTGGCCGACTGGGCGTCGAAGGGCTTGCCGTCGTGCCAGACCACACCGCTGCGCACCTTGAAGGTCCATTCCGTGAAGTCCGCGTTGGGCTCCCAGCTCTCCGCGAGTCCAGGGCAGACCTTGAACGCGTCTTCCCGGCAATACCGGACCAGGTTTCCCATTCCAGTCATGGGTTCTGCAACGTAGGCCGTGGAGATACTGGTGTTCCACCGGAAACCACCGCTCGGATCGGCTCTGTGGGCCAGGGTCATGATCCCGCCCGTTTTCACCTGGAGGCCGACCGGTGTGGGAGTAGCCGTCGGAACGGGGGTGGGGGTCGCCACGACAATGGGAGCCCGGGTCGGCGTGGGTGTCAGCGTGGCCGGGGGCGCTGCGGGCGCGGGGGTTGGAGTTGCGGTCGGACCGGTCACGACCGTAGGGGCTCGGGTGGGCGTGGGCGTGGGCGCAGGTGTCGGCGTTGCCGTGGCCGCGGGCGCCGAGGTTGGCGTAGACGCGCGAGTTGGAGTAGGCGTGGCCTCCTGGGCGCCGCAGGCGCCCGCTATGAGCGCTGCGAGGACCAGCATGGTTGCGGTCACCAGGGATTGGACCCGGATGCTTCCCTTCATGTGTTGCCCCCTCTTGCGCACCTCGCGATTTCTGACCGCCACCGGGGTCAAGAAGACCGTGGGGAACCTGCGGCAGATGGCGACAGCCTGTTCCCCCGAGAGGACACGTGGAATTTGGCGCGAGGGGTCCTGGTCCCGTGGCGCGTATTGGCCGGAAGGTGGACCGGGTCCCTGGCTGTCCACTTCCTGTCCGGCAGGTGCAAGAGCCGTGCAGGGAAGCCAACGGAGAGGGGGCCCAGGCATAGCTGCACAGGCGCGGGGGACTGCTGGCTCGGTACGAGAAGGCCGCACAGACAGCCTGGATTCCTCCGGTCCGCTCGTGATCTCCTCCGGTGCCTCAGCCCTCGTCGCCACACCGTCCCGCGCTAGCGACCTGTTACTGTTGGCACAGATGTAGCTTGCAGGACACGGGGTTCCCGCACGGGGAGTGTGGTAGCGGCATCAAACACTGTCACCCAATCGCCATGCCTCACTCATGAACAACAGTTTGAGACAATCCCTTCACCTCAACGAAGGTGGATGCAAGCCCGCAAGGGAAGCCACGCCCTCCCCTGAGGAGGCTTCACCAGGCTCCTCGGCTTCGCCCGGCGTGCTCGCGTCCCTCAGGGAACACGGCCCCACCGAGCGTGCTCATGGTCTCCCCACCCTTTCGGGTGCGAACCTTACTACTGCCAGCCACCTCCTGTCAAGCGACGCGAAGGCGAGCAGGCGGTGACTGTTCTTGCTGCGATGCCTTCTCGTCGGGACGAGAAACCTCCGGTGCGGTTTCCTCTGCCTCTCCGGCAGAGGACCCACGACACGGCATTCCCCTCGCCGGGCGACACGGCGGCGGGCCAACGGCCAGGGCCCTGAGGGTACACAGGTCCAAGGACCTCAGGCCATGCCGTGGCTCACGTTTCCGCTAGTGGGTGGCGCCAGCGGGCTCGGGGAGCCACTCCGGCATCTTCCCCGTCAGGTAGTGGTACGCCCCCAGCCCCGC
>JACQUH010000127.1 GCA_016210375.1 Chloroflexota bacterium | reverse complement strand
TCGGTGTGATGCGGCAAGGCCGCATCACACCGATTCTTCAGAATATCGTCCCTCTCTCCTCCCAGGAGAGGGGGACCACAGGAGGGAGAGGTTAGGTCTCATCGGCATCATAATTGTTCAATGCCCACGAGTCAGGGGATGGGTGAACTTAAAACCTGGCACTTTAGTGCCAGGGGATTGTACCACCACTACAATGCAAACAGAGCCGAAAGGCTTCCAGCACATCGCAGCCGCAGGAATTCCTGCTATACTATAGCGCACTTGAGGGCGGGTGACGCCCATATCTGGGGCGGCATCCGCGACAGACTTCCATCAGGCCATCTTCAGGGGAGGAATCGCCCTAGCCTGAAGGCGGGGTCATCGTGGCGCCCCCTCAAGGGACGCTGACAAGAGACTTTCGGGATAACGGCACCTGACTGGCAGGAGAGGAGGGTTCACCATGCCTATTGCACGGCAGAGCGTGGTCCATCCCAAGGCAAACATGGCCCAAAGAGTTGCAACGGTGCTGGATGAGCTGGAGGCCGCCTACGCCGCGCTTCCTGGCTATATCCTGGGGTTCCGCTACCGCCCCCACGGCGTCAGCGGCGAGCTGGGACGCATTGCCGTGTGGGCCAGCCAGCAGGACGCCGACCGCGCCGCCCAGAACACCCACATCATAGCCATTCGTGCCCGGCTCACCAGGATCATTGAGGGCGAGCACGAAGAGCATATCTTTGACATAGAGGGCACGCCCCAGAAGCTCCCCAGGGTCTAGGCCGGCTCCAACACCCTTCCCCACATCATCTCCCCCTGCCAGCGTTCAATCTGAACGGGCGTGATGGCGTTGCGCAGGGGCATGGCCGATGCCGTGACCACACGCACATAGTTGCCGGTGAATCCCGACCACATCTGGGTATTTGCCAGCGGACGGTTGGTCTCCCACAGAACGGGGTGCACCGAGCCCAGCAGTCCCTGCTGGAAACGGGCCCGCTGCTCCCCGGCCAGGGCCAAGAGACGGCTCATCCTCTGGCGCATCTCCTCCGCTCCGACGCGGCCTTGGAAGTGGGCGGCGCTTGTCCCCGGGCGCACCGAATATGGGAACACGTGCAGTCCTGCCAAGCCCACCCGCTGGCAGAAGGCATACGTCTCCTCAAACAACTCCGCCGTTTCCCCTGGAAAGCCGACGATGACGTCCGCCGTCACCGAAGCTCCTGGCGCCCAAGTCTGGATCGTCTCCACCGTCGCCTGGTACTGCTCCAGCGTATACCGTCGGCGCATCCGGGCCAGCACCCTGGCGGAGCCGCTCTGCAGAGGAAGGTGAAAATGAGGGCACAGCCGGGGGTCCTCCCACAGCTTCAGCATCTCCGGGGCCACCTCCTGGGGCTGTAGGGACGACACTCGCAGGCGGGCAAGGGCGGTCTCCGACAACAGGCGAGCCAGCAATCGGGACAGGGATGCGCCTGGCAGGTCAAAGCCGTAGGCGCCGAGCTGCGTACCGGTCAGGACAACCTCCCGATACCCCGCCTCCACCAGCCGCCGCACCTGCGCTAGCAGGACATCAGGAGGGATGCTTCTCTCCCGCCCCCGCACCTTTGGCACGATGCAGTAGGCGCACACCTGGTTGCACCCCTCTTGGATCTTCAAGAATGCCCGGGTGCGCAGGCCCGCGCCAGGCCCTGGCCGGCCAGGGGGAAAGCCGTAGCCGCTATCGGCCCCATCTGCCTGGGGGAGTCCCGACCCTCGCTTCAGGGTCTCGCCCACCAGGGATACCAGATCCTTCTTCTGAGTGTTGCCCGCCACCAGGTCCATAGTCCCAAGCCCTCGGAGCTCCTGCGGCGCGCGCTGGGCGTAGCATCCCGTGGCCACCACCAGAGCGCCGGGTGTCTGTCGGCGCGCACGCCGGAGGGCCTGGCGGGCCTTGGCGTCTGCCTCGCTGGTCACCGTGCACGTGTTCAACACGTAGACATCCGCCGCTTGCGGGTCCTGGACTAGCGTATAGCCTGCCTCCCGAAACTGGGAAGCCATGGCCTGGGTATCTGCCTGGTTCAGCTTACAGCCGTGGGTCTCAAGGTAGACACTGGGCCGTCCTGCCGGATTGGAAGATGCTGCGCTCATGCCTTTTGATCAGCATTGTGTGAGCTAGGGGGTGGTCTGTTTTGCCGCGACGCTGCCTGGCCCCACACCGATGGGCCGCTGCTCGGCGCACCGGGAGGCGCAGGGTCGCAGCAATGTCACCCCATGCTATCACGGTCTGGCGCGTTGCACATCCAGGGGTGTTAGGGTGCTCTCTTTATTGGCACGGCAGGCCGCCAGGTCTATAATGCTCCTTCAGGCCCCAGTCTCAATCCGCCGTCCCACCTATGCAAAGCGCCGCGCAAGACCAGTCCGTCATCGCATACTTCTCCATGGAGGTTGGCCTTCATCCCGCGATGCCTACCTACAGCGGGGGCCTCGGCGTGCTAGCCGGCGACACGCTGAGGGCCGCCGCTGACTTTGGGCTGCCGATGGTGGCAGTGACGATGCTCCACCGTAAAGGCTACTTCCGCCAGCACCTGGACTCTCAGGGCCGGCAATGGGACGAACCGGCGGTGTGGTCGCCCGAAGACCTGATGACGCCCCTGCTGAACCCGTTGCCCCAGCGTGTCTCCGTCTTCATAGAGGGGCGCAGGGTCTTCATCCGGGCCTGGCAGCACGCCATGGAGGGCATCTCCGGTAAGAAGCTTGTCGTCTATTACCTGGACACCGCCCTGCCAGAGAACAGCCCCTGGGACCAGACCCTTACCGATTACCTCTACGGCGGCGATAGCCACTACCGCTTGTGCCAGGAGGCGGTGTTGGGCCTGGGAGGCATCGCCGTGCTACGGGCACTGGGCTACCACAACGTCCACACGTACCACATGAACGAGGGCCACTCTGCCCTCCTCACCCTGGCCCTCCTGGAGGAGCGAGCCAACGGCAGGCCACTGGATACCCTTACACCTGAAGACCTGGATGCTGTTCGCCAGCGGTGCGTCTTCACCACCCATACTCCCCTGGCCACAGCCCACGACCAGTTCCCTCGGGGTATGGCCGCTCACGTCATCGGGCACGAGCGTCTCCAGGCCCTCGCCGTCACCGACTGCTGCCCCCCGGACACCCTGGACATGACGTACCTGCCCATGTTCCTCTCCCGCTACGTCAACGGCGTGGCCATGCGCCACGGGGAGACCTCCAGAGCGATGTACCCCAACTATCCTGTGAACTCCATCACCAACGGCGTCCACGCGACCACCTGGACCTCTCGTCCCTTCCAGGAGCTGTACGACAGGCTCATCCCCGGATGGCGCCTGGACAACCAGTACCTGCGCTACGCAGTGAGCATCCCCCTGGAGGAGATCTTGCAGGCCCACACGCGGGCGAAGGCCCTTCTCCTGGCGGAGGTGGAGCGACGCAGCGGTGTCCGGCTGGACCCCAAGGCCATGACCATCGGCTTCGCCCGCAGGGCCACGTCTTACAAGCGACACGATATGCTCTTCGGCAGCCGAGAGCGCCTCAAGCGCATCGTGGAGCAGGTAGGCCCTATCCAGGTGGTCTACGGCGGCAAGGCCCATCCTCTGGACGAAGGGGGGAAGGCCATGATCCGGCGCGTCTTTGACGCCGCGGCGGCCCTGAAGGACACGATGAAGGTGGTGTACCTGGAGGAGTACGACATGGCCCTGGCCGGCTTTTTGACCAGCGGCGCAGACCTGTGGCTGAACACGCCGCAAAAGCCCCAGGAGGCCTCGGGCACCAGCGGCATGAAGGCCGCCCTCAATGGCGTGCCCAGCTTCAGCATCCTGGATGGCTGGTGGCTGGAAGGGCACGTGGAAGGCGTCACCGGCTGGGCCATTGGCGACGACAGCGGCGGGGGCAGCCACCCCGAGGAGGAGATAGCGTCCCTGTACGACAAGCTAGAGTACGTCATCCTGCCCACCTTCTATGGCCGGCCGACGGCCTACGCCCAGGTCATGCGCTCAGCGGTTGCCCTGAACGCCTCCTTTTTCAACACCCACCGCATGCTGCGTCAGTACATGGTGAATGCGTACCACCTCAACGGGGTGTGAGGGTTGGTTGCGGTCCCGTAGGGGCGACCCGCCGGGTCGCCCCTACGGGTTTTCAGGAACAGACGGCGGTTTCGGCAGCCGCTTGGCCTTTTCACGATGCAGTCCATAGCCCCAGCCAAGAGGCCCCGTGACCGGCAACTGCCTATCTCTCCAGACCATGAGCGCCGTCTTGAACCCTCTTCTTCACTGCCTTCAATCAAGTTGCGGCCCCCGCCCGACTGATACCCCTGAAGCTGCGGGGGCGCACATAAAACAACTCAATCAAGCACCCTCATCGCCGCCTTGCCCGGCCTGCCAGCGCCCACAACGCCAGGCCCAGGCTGACCAGGCCCACTCCTGCGATGGCCAGCACGCCCTCCAGGAGCGCCGCTGGCTCCCAACCGGCCGAAACCAGGGAGCGCATGGCCGCCAACAGGTACGTGACGGGGTTGTAGATAGCTACCGTGGCCATCCAGCCCGTCAGAGCTTCCTGGGGCAAGAAGAGGGTGGTCATGAAAAGGAAGGGGAAGAAAAGGAGAAAGCTGACGTTCACGGCGGCGGGGTTGCCGGTCTTGAGGGCAATGGCGTAGGGGAAGCCGGTGAACACCAGGCCCCACACGCCGCCAAGGAGGACGAAGGCCAGGATGCCAACGGGGCCGCTTTCAAAGCGCACACCGACGAGAAAGCCCATGAGCACCACGGGTACCGTCAACGTCGCTGCCATGGCAAGGTCGGCGACCATGAGGCCCAGGAGCAGCGCCAGGCGGTTGACCGGCGTAATGGAAAGCCTATCAAAGTAGCCGTGTTGAATGTCGGTGACAACGGTGATGGCGCGGGAGTTGCCAGTGACTGCGAAGAGGATCGCCACGGGGAGCTGAAAGGCCTTGTAGTCCATGCCGGGGATGCTCTCGGCCATCTTTTGCAGCGCGCCCACGTTCATAACGAAGAACATGATGGGGAATACCAGGGCCGGGATAACGGCCTCCGGGTCCCGGGGGAGCGAGCGCAGGGCCCGTTCGGCCACGGCGATGACATCGGATAGGAACCCTGCCTTGCGGGCGCTGATAAGGGGGCCTGATGCGGTTGTGGTGGTCATCGCGGTACCTGGCTCCTTTTTGGTTGCTTGCGGGCTGGCAGGAAGCCCTTTGTCTGGGGGCTTGTGAAAGAATGGCTCGCACCAGCCAAGTTGTCATTTTAGAGCGAACTGGTCAGACTGCCCTTGCTCTCCCGGGCGTTCTGCCTCGCGAAGAATCCCCTACGGCTCCTGCTGTTCGGAGGGCCGAGGCATCGGCCCGTCGCTGGCTCTATGGTCGCAGGGATCTCCACGGCCATTACTTCACAAACCATGTGGTTGCCTTGCACTCCAGCCCACAGTCATTGTACCCGCCCACTTCCTCAGCACAAAGCGATAGGGGCCAGGCCATTGCCAGGCGCGCCGACCGATGTATAATCGGCCTCGGAAGAAAGCAATGGCAGCGGACATGGAAAGCGAGGCCACCTATGAAGATTGGTTTCTACGACGATTTCCGCCCCTGCATCTTGAGGGAGAGCGGTATGGTGGACATCTCCCGGGAGGTGAGGGCGCTCCAGGGCGGCTCGCCCCAGCTCCTCCTGGAAAACATCATCGCCAATTTCCAGCTCCTCCGCCCAAGGCTGGAGCGCCTGCAAGCCCGGGGGAAGGTTATCCCCCTGGGGCAGGTCCGCCTGCGGCCACCCGTCCCCCGGCCTGGCAAGGTGCTTTGCGGCCAGGGCAACTTCATGGAGGGGGTGCCCGTCAGTCCGGTCCGCCCTCTCTCCACCTTTTTCAAGTCGCCCGACGCCGCCATCGGCCCGGGGGATACCATCGTTTTCCCCTCCTTCCGGCCCGTGATCTTCCATCACGAGGCAGAGCTGTCAGTCGTCATCGGCAGGGCCATGCACAACGTGCCGGAAGCCCAGGCCCTGGACTACGTTTTCGGCTACACCACCTCCGTTGACGTCTCCGCTCGCGCTCCCGTGGAAGGGGAAGCGCCCCTGCCTGGCAACTATGGCAAGTCCTTTGATACCTTTCTGCCCATCGGCCCGGCCATCACCACGGCGGACGAGGTCCGCGACCCCAACAGTCTCCACGTGCGGTACTGGGTCAACGGGCAGCTCCGCCAGGACTACAACACCAGCGATATGGAGCACAGCGTTGCCTACACGCTGGCGGCTCTTTCGGCAGTGATGACCCTGAAGCCCGGCGACCTGATCATGGCCGGCACGAACCACCAGGGCCTGGGCCCTCTCCAGGACGGCGACGTAGGAGAGATTGAGATTGAAAAGGTGGGGCGCAGCTCCAATCCCGTGGTGGACTCCCTGAAGCGCACCTGGCCCCAGGCGGTGGACCCCAGCGTGGGCAGAGGCCTGCGAGAGCGCCGGGCCTCCATGAACGGCACGCCCAGCGCCGGGACCTGGCCGCTCACCAAGCCCGTAGGTGTACCAACTCCCGCAGCCACTGACCCACGGGGCAGGCGGTAAAAGGGTGTGGAAGACCTATAGGGGCCACTCGGCGAGTCGCCCCTACAATGGGTCGTGCCCTTCCTGAGGCGTGGAGTCGGTCTGCAGGCGGGCGCCGGTGGCTTGCAGAAAGACATCGTCCAGGGTTGGCGTACGCAGGACCATCTCCCGCACCTTGACGCCGCGCTGGTTGAGGGCCACGGCCACGGCGCTGATGAGGGCCGCGCCGTTGCTGACGCTTATCGTCACCTCGAACCCACGGGCCTGCACCCCTTCCACCGCCGGGATGCCTGTCACGGCCTCCACCGCAGCCCGGGCGTCGCCCTCCAGTCTGGCGATGATAATGTCGGAGCCCAGGGCGCGCTTGAGCTCGGCGGGAGCGCCCTGGACGGCCAGCCTGCCCTGATGGATGATGCCCACGCGGTCGGCCAGGGCGTCGGCCTCCTCCAGGTACTGGGTCGTCAGGAAGATGGTGACGCCCATCTCGCGGTTTACGCGGCGGATCTCCTCCCAGACCTGGGCGCGGCTGATGGGGTCCAGGCCCGCGGTCGGCTCGTCCAGGAAGAGCACCTGCGGGTTGTGAACAAGGGCCGCCGCCAGGTCCAGGCGGCGCTTCATGCCGCCGGAGTAGGTGCCGATGAGCCGGTCCATGGCTTCGCCAATGTCCACCAGGGGGGACAGATCGGCGATGCGCCGGTCGGCCTGCCGGCGGGAGAGGCCGTAGAGGCGGGCCTGGAGGCGCAGCAGCTCGCGGCCTGTCTGCTTGTTGTCCAGGGCGGCCTCCTGGAGGGCCGCGCCGACGCGCAGGCGCACCTCCTGGGGCTGGCGCACCACATCGTAGCCCGCGATGGTCATGCTCCCTGCCGTCGGCAGCAGCAGGGTGATCAACATGCGGACGACGGTGGTTTTGCCCGCGCCGTTGGGGCCCAGGAAGCCGTAGACCTCGCCCTTGCCTACGGCCAGGTTCACGCCGTCAACGGCGCGCACGCTGTCGAAGTGGCGCACCAGGCCCTGGGCGACGATGGCGTGAGTGTTATTCATAGCGTTCCATTGTATGCGATACGGGGCAGGGGCGTCCCGATAACATCGGGACGCCCCTGCGGGTGCGCAACGGCAAAGGCTGGCTCCTACGGCCTGAATACAACCTGACCATGCTCATCCACATGGGAGCCTGTTTTTTCCAGGAACTTCTCCAAGGTGGATTCTGCGATATCCTCTTCAATTTCGTCTTGGTGGTCATGGTAATAGCTGATGGCGTCATAGACGGAGGCGGCCGAAAGGTGAGGGTACATGCCCATGATTTGGTCAGGATCGCAACCCATCTTGTAGAACTTGGCGATCAACATAACAGTGATGCCCGTGCCCTCGATGCACGGCCTGCCGCCCCGGATGCCTTGCGTGCGGACAATGTGCGGGTGTTCGGTTTTGATTTCGGTTGCCACGGCCTGGGCCTCCCTTGACTTTTACCCAAACATCATAGCAGAGAGGCTACCCTCTTCGCAGTGAACCCCCAGCAGTGAACCGCATGGTGATGCGGCTGCCCCTACAGACAGGACTGCCGCCGCTGATGCCGAAGTGCCGGACGATGTGGGGGTGTGAAGTTGGCGTGATGTTGCAGTCCATGAGAAGCCTTCAGAGAGGGCTGAAGCCAGGATTCAGGGAAGACTACATGAGACGCTTCACGCTTGAAGCGAACCAGATCGGCTTATGTCCCAGCAATTCTTTAGGGGAGAGCTTCACTTCCAGGACAGATCCCAAAGGAATTTCCCCAGTCACCTTCTTTCGACTAGTCAGGAAAGTGTAGCTGAAGAAATCTATTATCGAAGGATCAGATGAACATTCGTGCATGGTCATTTGAACAATGTTGTTGTCTCCAAATAGTTTAAATACTGCGTTGTGCCCCAGCGTTCCTTCCGCCTCCTTAAACTTCTCAGAAACATCTGTGGATAGTCTTTCCCTCAAGACCCCAACGATTGTTTCTTTACGGTTGCCTAATGGATCCACGCGAACAACGTCTCTAAGGGAAGGCACACTTCCCTGCGCTGGCTGGTTGGCAACTTGCTCAATGCCAGGATGATCTCTTGTGAGACTTCCGAGCAACCCGTCTGTTAGAGGATCTCCAATGACAAATGATACGCCTTGCATGTTGTTATACATCTGTTCGGCGCTCGGATTAGATGGTGCTCCAACTCCCAAACAATCATGTTTGCCACCGTAACCCGGGTCGAAAAACGCACGACTACCATGGTTACATTCCCAATACACCGCCACCGCTCTGCAATATTGGCATATGGTCGGGTATGCTCTTAAAGTACACCAAGGGCCATGTGGTCCTGTGTAATACACCTCTTTACACCTCAGTCGCGTTGTGGCAGCAGGTTTTATCGGGAGTTCTGCACCCCAGGCTCTTTATCCCACCACGTTCACCAGACGGCCTGGCACGTACACCACCTGGCGCGGCGCTTTGTCGCCAAGGAGCGCCTGCACGCGGGGGCGCGCGTGGGGAATTCTCAAACTAATTGTCTTCAAACTATCAGTGTTCGCAGTGACCATATACCCTGAAGATTATTTGAGGAGGCGAAACTGAAAAATCCACTTGATGGGGGTTTTCAGTCCTTGTTATGATCCATGAAGGGCAGCCTGGCACGACATCAATGTACCTTGTACCAGTTGGCTCGGGGCCAGTATCTGCAAGGATCATGGCAACATGTGCGTCAGTAGCATCGTCTATGAAATCCCACCGAGCCTTCCGCTGGTTGGTGATCAGATTTAGCAGTTTGCCAGGTACATAGACACTCCGAATGACCTCATCGAGCGTGGCGTAGCCTTGCACCTTGGGGCTGGCGAGAGCCGCAGCTTTGGCGTCGGCCTCGGTGATGCCGGCGGGCACGGTCAGGCGGTCGCGGACGCGGCCATTGACCTGCACCACCAGGGTGATCTCTTCGTCGGCGGCAAGGGCTGCGTCCCACTTTGGCAGCGGCTGCTGGTGGATGCTGTAGGGGCGGCCCCGGCGCTCCCACAGCTCCTCGGTGATGTGCGGGGCGCAGGGGGCCAGGAGCACCAGCAGAGCGTCCACGGCGGCGTCCCAGGCAGCGGCGTCCACGTTCCTGGACTCCCAGGCGTCGCCCAGGGCGTTGGACAGCTCCATGAGGGATGCCAGGGCCGTGTTGAAGCGGAACGCGTCCAGGTCGCCCATCACCTTGCGGATGGTCTTGTGCGTGGCGCGCACCAGGTCGCGGACGGCAGCGGGATCGGGCGAGCGGAACTCGCTGGAGTCGCGCAGCGCCAGGTCCCAGACGCGGTTGGCCCACCGCGCCATGCCGTTGATGCCGGCGGTGCTCCAGGGGCCGCCCTGGTCCCAGGGGCCAAGGAACATCAGGTAGATGCGCACCACGTCGGCGCCCAGCGTATCCACGTACTCGTCTGGGGCGACGACGTTCCCCTTGGACTTGCTCATCTTGTCGTGGTCTTCGCCCAGGATGACGCCCTGGTTGAAGAGGCGCAGGAAGGGCTCGCCGAAGTCCAGCAGTCCAATATCCCGCAGGGCC
>JACQUH010000131.1 GCA_016210375.1 Chloroflexota bacterium | reverse complement strand
TATCTGGGCACGGCGGAGCCGCGCCCAGATATTCACATCTAGGGTCTCCCTCTTCCCGCATCGGGAAGGGGGACTAGAGGGGGTAGGTTATCTTGTGCATGACCATAAGGGGCGGCATGATGCCCCCGCCGTACGGTCATTGACTTAATACATCTGCTGTTGTGGTTCTGACCTCTCCCCATCTGGTCTCCCTCTCCGACACGGAGAGGGAGACGTTGTTTTGAGGAATCAGTGTGATGCGCCAAAGGCGCATCACACTGATTCCTCAAACTCTTCTCCCCCTTCCCGTGCGGGAAGGGGGACAAAGGGGGTTAGGTCAGGCTCGCTATCCAAGCGTTAGAAGCACCGCTGCTAGCCCCCCAGCACCTGAGCAATACCGCGCCGCACAAGTTGCACCGCAATGGCCGCTAGGAGCAGGCTGGCCACCTTGGAGAAGGCCCGCAGGCCGCCAATGCCCAGCAGCTTCTGGATGTGGTGCGCCAGTAGCAGCAGCACCCACGCCACGCCAATGTTTGTCAGGAACCCCAGCAACACTAACCACAGAGGGTACAGGCCCGCCAGCAGGATAAGCAAGGAGATGGCGGCAGGCCCCACGAGCAGCGGCGTACCGATAGGCACCACGGCCAGGAGCTCATCCGGCGCCACCGGCTGGTCCTGCGTCGCCGACGCCAGGTCCCTCAGGGACAGTATGAACAGCACAGCGCCCCCGGCCATGAGGAAGTCCGATGTGTCTATTCCCAGGACTTGAAACACCAACTGTCCCAGGGCCAGAAACACCAGGCCAATGACGCTGCCTGTGACCATGGCAGTGCGGATCACCCGTCCACGCCGTGGGCCGGCCCTGGGTTCCAGAATGCCCACCACAAAAGGCAGCAGTCCCAGGGGGTCCATGGCAACGAAGAGCGGGATGAACACCAGGGGAAAGTCCCGCAGCTCTGACCAATAGGAGACAAGCATCGGTTTCCGTCCCTCGCCAGGTGAATGACCCAGCGATACCTTTCGCCTGCCATACTCTACCCAAGGCCCCACGCAGTGTGCAAGCCCAGAAGATACACCGTGCCCGCTCCCGGCAAAAGTGCTTGGTTGTGGAAGGCTCTGGGATCGGCAAGGGCAGGGCAAGGTCGGTTCTGTTTGCTTTGGCGTGTTCTGCGCCCCCCCCGACTTCAGTCGGGGGGGGTGGGGAACCCCCAACCTGGGCCTTATGGTCAGTGACAGAATAGAAAGACATCCCCCATGTCATGCTGAGGGAGTACCGACTCGTCGGGACGACCGAAGCATCTAAGACGTCCCGCCGATTACCAATCCGAACGAAAGTAAGTAGACTCTGCCGCCGGATTCGGAGCCTTATGCACCGCAGCCTGAAGGCTGCGGCTTGAAGCCGCACCGTTCACGGTGCGGTACACCAACCTGGGAGACCTATTGTCCGCTTACTAACGACCGCCTTGGTAACTGTTAACTTCGGCGTGGGAGTCAGACGCTCTACCGATGATGTGCCTTGGATTCTTCGCTGCGTCCCGATAGCATCGGGACTTGCTCAGAATGACAGGGTGAAAGTCACTTTGTTTAGTGCATGACCTTTAGTGCCAGGGAATGGCACCAGCACTGCAAAGCAAGCAGAACTGCAAGGTCGGTTCTGTTTGCTTTGGCGTGTTCTGCGCCCCCCCCCCGACTGAAGTCGCGGGTTAGGGGAACCCCAAACCTGGCACTTCAGTGCCAGGTCATGAGAATCGCCGCTCCCAGGCAAGGCGAACCCGCCAGCCCGAGAAGTTGACAGCCTCCCACAGGATATATAGAATCACTCCCCGCAGATGAGTGCGTTTCCTTCATGCCTTTGAGGGAATTCGTACTCCTGGGATCACCGATTACCCAAGGCGAATCAACACCCTAACGGAAGTGAGGGAAACAAACGGATGATCTGGATAGTACCCATCGCCGGCGTCTTTGCTGTGCTTTTCGCCCTGTACCTCATGTGGGACGTCCTGCGCCGCGACTCTGGCAACGAGCGCATGAAGGACATCGCTGACCGCATCCTGGAGGGCGCAAAAGCCTTTATCGCCCGCCAGTACCGCACCATTGGCATCCTGGCCATCCTCGCCGCCGTGGCCATCGCCGTGTTGCTGGCCGTGGTGACCAAGATCCCGCCAGACATCAACGGCAACGGCCTCATGGAAGGCGACAACGCCGACAAGATCGGCCTGGGCTGGCGCACCGCTGTTGCCTTCCTGGTGGGCGCTTTTTGCTCGGGCCTGGCGGGCGTCGTTGGCATGTACGTGTCGGTGAAATCCAACCTGCGCACCGCCGCGGCCGCGACGAAGGGTCTTGGCCCCGCGGTGCAGACCGCCATGCGCGGCGGCGCGGTCTCCGGCTTCCTCATCGTGGCCCTGAGCCTGCTGGGCGTTACCGCCATGTTCTACGCCTTTGGCGGCAACCGGAGCCCCGATCTCGCCCCCTTCCTTATCGTCGGCTTCGGTTTCGGGGCCAGCTTCGTCGCCCTCTTCTCCCAGCTCGGCGGGGGTATCTACACCAAGGCCGCTGACATGGGCGCCGACCTGGTGGGTAAGGTGGAGGCGGGCATCCCCGAGGACGACCCCCGCAACCCCGCCGTCATCGCCGACCTGGTGGGTGATAACGTGGGCGACTGCGCCGGGCGCGGCGCCGACCTCTTTGAGTCCACCGCCGCCGAGAATATCGGAGCGATGATCCTGGGCGTAGTGATCTACCTGGCCCTTCGGGACGTAGTACCCCATCCCGAGTACTTCGTCCTCTTCCCCCTGGTTGTACGTTCCTTCGGTATCTTCGCCACCGCCATTGGTATCCTCTCCCTGGGCGCTCCCATCCCCTTCTTCCGCATCAAAGAGTCTGCCGATCCCATGGGCGCCCTCAACAAGGGCTACTTTCTTGCCGTGGTCCTGGCCATCGCCTTTCTGGCCCTGTCCACCAAAGTCATGTTGGGCGAGGGCGGCATCCAGTGGCAGTACTACTTCTTCGCTGGCCTGGTGGGCATCCTCACCAGCGTTGCCTTCGTCTTCATTACCCAGTACTACACGGAGTTCAAGTACCGCCCGGTGAAGGACATCGCCCATGCCGCCCGGACAGGGCCCGCCACCAGCGCCGTCATGGGCATCTCTGTGGGCTTTGAGTCCACCTTCTTTACCGCCGTGGTCATCGGGGCCGCTCTGTGGCTCGCCTTCTGGCTGGGCCAGCAGGCCGGGATCCCCGGCGTCAGCGACGTTCGCGCCGGCCTTTTCGGCACCGCCGTGGCCACCATGGGTATGCTCATGACCGCCGCCTACATCCTGGCCATGGACACCTTTGGCCCCATCACCGACAACGCCAACGGCGTTATTGAGATGTCCGGTAACCCCGGCGACGTGCGCCGGGTCACCGACCGTCTGGACGCCGTGGGCAACACCACCAAGGCGCTGACCAAGGGCTATGCCGTAGGCTCCGCCGGGTTGGCTGCCTTCCTCCTCTTCTTTGCCTACCTGGACGAGGTGGTCAAGATTGCCCCGGACTCCTTGGCCATGACCAATACGGCCAACCAGCTCGTAGAGGTGGTTAACCTGGCCAATGTGAAGGTCTTCGTTGGCGCTCTCCTGGGGGCCATGCTCGCCTTCCTCTTCAGCGCCCTGGCCATCCGCGCCGTGTCCAAGACCGCCGGCGCCGTCATTGAAGAGGTGCGCCGCCAGTTCCGTGAGGACCCGGGGCTCATGGCGGGCACCACTCGCCCCGACTACGCCCGCTGCGTGGACATCACCGCCCGGGCGGGCCTGCGCGAGATGGTGCTGCCCGGCATCGTCGCCGTGGCCGTCCCCGTCATCGTTGGCGTCGTGCTGCGCCAGGAGGCCATGGGCGCCTTCCTCATGGTGGGCACCATCAGCGGCATCCTGCTGGCCACGGTGTTGAACAACTCTGGCGGCGCGTGGGACAACGCCAAGAAGTTCGTGGAGTCCGGTGGCATGAAGGACGAGAGCGGCCAGGTGGTGCTGAAAGGCTCCACGATCCACGCCGCAGCCGTGGTGGGCGACACCATTGGCGACCCGTTCAAGGACACCGCAGGCCCATCGCTGCACGTGCTAGTCAAGCTGCTGAGCACCATCACGTTGGTGCTGGCTCCGATATTTATCTAATAGGTAAGTACAGCCCCGAAAGGGTATAATGCCGGGCGTAGGGGCATGGGGCTACGAGAGGGGCAAGATACACCATTAGGATGCTTCCTTGACTTTCCCGCACCCCACTAGGAAACTATCTCAAAATGGTTTTCTGCACCCCGGCCTGAAGGCTGGGGCATGATGCCGCCCCCTTCAGGGGGCGGTGCCGAGGAGCATTTTGAGATAATTACTAATAGATGCAATGAAGTCGGAACTCGTCCCAATCAACCCCAAAGTATTGAAGTGGGCACGCGAATCAGCAGGTTACCATCAAGCTGAAGCAGCTCACAGAATTGGTGTGTCTACTGAACGAATAGTGGACTGGGAAGGCGCAGCCAAAGACGCCCTGCTGACCCCCCGGCAGCTTGAAGAACTAGCATGGTACTACCGCCGTCCATCCGCCGCATTCTTCCTCTCTGAGCCACCTTCCCCACAACCTCCACCTCGTGACTTTAGACGAGTACTTCACAGGGAAACCCCATTCTCGCATTACCTAAGTTTAGCTATCCGTAGAGGTCGGCGATTACAGCGTACTACTGCCGACTTGATGCAACTTACCGAAACCCCCTCAACGCCCGTGATAGGTCGGGCTTACGTGACTGATGACCCGGAAGAAATTGCACTGCAACAGCGAAGGACTTGGGGAACCTCGTGGGAAAGACAACTAGGCTGGCACTCTCCCCACGATGCTCTTTGGGCTTGGCGGGACGGCGTAGAAGAACGCCGCATTCCTGTTTTCCAGGCCGAAATCCCTCGGGAAGAGGCACAAGGTTTCTCCCTTGACGACGAGTATCCGTATGTGATCGTCCTCACCACGAAGGATGCTCCTACGGCCAAGTGCTTCACCCTTTTTCATGAGTACGCTCATTTGCTGCTGCGTGAGGGGGGCATCTGCATTACCCAAGAAACGCCTGCTCAAAACGGGGACAGCATGGTTCAAACTGAATTATGGTGCCATCGGTTCGCAGAGGCTTTCTTGGTCGGTTCGGTGGCGCTTGAAAGCCGAAGCGAAACCTCCCTCATCATCCGGCAAGAGCCATCATATGAGATAGCGCTTCGGCGGTTAGCCTCTTCCTTCAAGGTCAGCCAGCAAGTCATCCTCTTCCGGCTTTGGCACATGAACTTATTGCCAGAGGGGCGGTTCTGGCAGGAGTTCAATCGGGTCAAAGAAGAAGGGCGGCTCGCCGAACAGGAAGCCGCGCAGAAGAAGAAGTCAAACGGAGGACCTTCTCCCGCAATTGAGGCTATCCATCAGCGAGGACGAATGTTCACGCGGATGGTGTTGGATGGTCTAGATCGAGAGATGATCGGGAATACCGACGCAATCAGCTACCTCGGCATTCGGCTCAAGCATCTAGAGAAGCTACGAGCCGAGGCAAGCCGTTAGTATGGAGAACTCTTCTCCAAACGTATGCTATTGCGTGGATACGAGTTCCTTGGTTACAATTCAACGGACTTACCCTTTATCTATCTTTCCACTACTTTGGGACAAGCTCGGTGACCTTGCAAATGCTGGACGCTTGATAGCGCCAAGAGAAGTATTCAATGAGCTGAGGAGGGGTGGAGACGATGAAATCTTCCGATGGGCGAATGACCACCAAGGTATCTTCATTGACTTGGATCCGGACCAATCAGAGTTGGTCAAGGAAATAGTCAACAATCCTGCCTAAATGGGGCTATTTGATATTGAAGGGGAACGGCCAGACGCTGATCCATTTGTCATAGCATTGGCCGTAGCAAGACAACGCAGTCAAGGTCCGCTCAGAGCTACACAGTATCTGGTCGTATCAGACGAAGGACGCGTCAACTTTAGTACAAGACCTCGCATTCCTGACGTATGCCGTGATCCAGCATACCAGATTGAATGCGTGAGAACTCTTGAGCTATTTCGGAGAGAAGAGTGGAGATTCTAGGCGCAACTAAGTTGATCCTCGTTTGGATCATTACCGCCATCCCCTAGTACAGGAGCTCGCCATGTCCCCCGTCCTCGTCCCTCAGTCCACCCTGGACCGCTTCAAGAAGGTGAGCGCTGCCACCGTCTGGACCGCCGTGCGCCGCTTCGGCTCGCCGCGCTGCACCATGGAGGGCCTGCTGCCCATGACCCCTGGGCGGCGCATGGCTGCCAGAGCCAGGACCCTGCGCACGCTGCCTCCCCGTCCCGACCTGCAAGGCGAGATGCCGCGGGGCGAAAACTCCACGGTAGGCCAGGCCATCGCCCTGTGCGGCCCCGGCGACGCCCTGGTGGTGGACGGCATGAAGCAGCCTGCCTCTGCCCCTTTGGGCGACGTGCTTTTGCTACAGCTCAAGATGCAAAAGGCCGACGCTCTGGTCTTGGACTGCGGCATCCGCGACCTGGACATCGTGCGTACCTATGGCTTCGCCGTGTTTGCCCTGGCCCGGACCCCCAACGCCTCGGAGAATGTCATGGCCTACCAGTTCAACGTGGACATTCAATGCGCCGGCGTCCTGGTGCGGCCCGGCGACGTGCTGGTCGGCGACGACGACGGCGTTGTGGTCGTCCCCTCCCACCAGGCGGAAGAGATCATCGCCTGGGTGGAGGAGCACGAGGAGGCGGAGGAGTACGCCAAGGAGAAGATAGTGGCCGAGAACGTGCGTCCGGGCAAGTACTATCCGCCCTCAGAGGAGTTCATCAGGGAGATGCACAGGGCGAAGGGGCGACTGTAGCAGGGGAAACGTGGGTAGCCTGAGCTACCGCACACGATAGGCTTGTGCTAGAGGATGCCCCATGCTGAGATAGTTTCTAACGAATCGGTGTGATGCGGCAAAGCCGCATCACACCGATTCAAATGTATCTGGCTCCCCCTTCCCGCACGGGAAGGGGGAGCCAGAGGGGGTCAGGTTATTCAGTCAATGACCATAAGGCTGGGGCATGATGCCGCCCCCTTC
>JACQUH010000130.1 GCA_016210375.1 Chloroflexota bacterium | reverse complement strand
GCTGGCCGGCGACCGCTCCGCCAAGACCACTGGGTGCATTATCACCGTGGACGGCGGCGTGCCTGAGGCGTTTCCAAGATAATAGGCGTGTGGAATCTGGGCACGGCTCCGCCGTGCCCAGATTCCTCACGCCTATTCTCTTGGAAACGCCTCTGGCACGCCGCCGTCCACGGTGATAATGCACCCAGTGGTCTTGGCGGAGCGGTCGCCGGCCAGCCACAGGACCGCCTCGGCCACGTCCCTGGGCGTGACGAAGGCCTGAAGCAGGTTGCGCTGGCGATAGAAGTCTTCCAGCGCCTCCACCGGCACGCCGTGGGCGCGGGCCCGCTCCTCCCGCAGCTCCTGGGACCAGAGGCCGGAGTCATGGAACACGGCGTCGGGGTTGACGATGTTGGAGCGGATGCCGTAGGCCCCGTTCTCCAGGGCAAAGACCCGTGCAAGCTGCGCTTCCGCGGCCTTGGCGGCGCTGTACGCCCCGAAGCCACGGCCAGGGGCCAGCACGTTCTTGGTGGCGATGAACACCAGGCTGCCGCCCAGGCCCTGCTCCCGCATGATGCGCACCGCCTCCTGGCCCACCAGCAGGTGCCCCGTGGCGTTCACGTCCAGGCTCTTCTGCCACTGGGCCAGGGATAGCTGGTCCAGGGTGCCCGAGGGCGCTATTCCCGCATTGGAGACCAGGATGTCCACGCCGCCGAAGGCTAGCACCGTCTCCTGGAAGGCAGCAGCCACCTGCTCCGGGCTGGCGACGTCCAGGGGCAGGGCGATGCACCGGCCCGCGCCGGCCTCGTTGCAGACCTGGGCCGCTGCGTCCTTTGCACCCTCGGCGTCCAGGTCCGCTAGGGCCACGTGGGCGCCGGCCTGGACCAACCGCAGCGCCACAGCCCTGCCAATGCCCCGCGCCGCGCCGGTGACGAAGGCCACCTTTCTCGCAAGCTCAGCCTCGGGGGGCAGCAGCGTCAGCTTGTACAGCTCCAGGGGCCAGTACTCTGCCTCAAAGGCGTCCTTCATCGTCAGCGAGGAGTAGACGTCCACGGACTGCGCGCCGGCCATGATGGCGATGGTGTGGTGGTAGATGTCCGAGGCCGCCTCTATGGCGCGGGCGTCGCGGCCCCCAACCCACAGGCCCAGGCCTGGGACGGTAATGATCCTGGGGCTCGGGTCCCGCATGCCCAGGCCCGGCACCGCGTGCTCTCGGAACCACTGGGTGTACTCCTGTCGGTACCGCTCCGCGTCCTGCTCCAGGGCATCCCGGAGTTCCGCCTCATGCGACGGCTCCTCCACCTCCACCCACAGGGGGACACGCTTGGTGTTCAGCAAGTGGTCTGGCGTGGCCGCGCCGGCCTTCGCCACCTCTCTGCCCTCTTTGGAGCCAGTGAACCTCAGGACCTGGTCGTCCTCTACGAAACGCAGGAGGGTCCGGCTCTCGCCTGCGGCGCTCAGGGCAGACCTCAGGCCTGGCGTCACCGTGGCAGCTACCCGTCGCCGCTCCTCTCGGGAGAGGGGCTCCACTTTGACGCCGCCGAAGGGGAGCTTGCCCACCGCGCGTTGCTGGATAAACTCCTCCGCCTTGCGCACCAGCTCAATATGGGTATCGTAGCTGGCTTTGGGGTCGGCCCCCCAGGTGACGAGGCCGTGGTTCAGCAGCACCACGCCTTTGGCCTTCGGCCTGGAGAGCGCGGCCTGGGCAACCCGTTTGGAGAGCAGGAACCCCGGACGCAGGTACGGCGTGACGACGATATCGCCTCCCAGGGCTGCTCGGACCATGCCCGTGGGGTTGGACGTGTTGGTCAGGGACAGGATAGCGTCGGCATGGGAGTGCACGACGCTGGCCTGGGGGAGGAAGGCGTGCAGCAGCGTTTCAATGGAAGGCCTCGGCGAGCCGGGGTCCAGAAGGCACCTCTCCATGTAAGCGACCATCTCTTCGTCGGACATTTCGCCTCGCTCAAAGAGGGGCAGCAGGTCTTCCAGGCGCACCGCGGGGAAATCCTTTTGCTGGGCGGCCTTCATGTCCGAGCCGCTGCCCTTGATGAGCATGGCCCGCACCTCGTGGCCCCGGAAATCCCGGCGTGAGACTTTCAGGGAGGTGTTGCCGCCGCCCCAGACCACCAGGGCCGGGTCGGCCCCCACCAGGCGGCTCTGGTAGGCCAGCATCTCCAGGTCCGAAAGGCCCTGGGCATCCGTTTGCGACCAGCGGTTTAGCATAGTTGACGCCTCTAGGAAGGGCGGATGGGTTTAGGAAACCGAAGCCATTCTAGCATAGGGGCAAGCCAGGCATAGGGGGTGCGTGTTGCATAATTCTCTTCGCGGCTGTATCGTCCACACCATAAAGCTTTGACGACAATCCGTGGAGGAGGCGATTCATGACTTTATGTATAGCAGCACTCGCCGACAACAGGAAAACTATTCTCATGGCCGCAGACCGGCTCGTGAGCGTCCCTTTTATTGAAGCGGAGCTAGAGACTTCAAAGGTCATACCTATTCACGATGACTGGTGAGCGCTGATAGCGGCTGATTCTCTTGCAGGAGTCTTCCCATTATTGACCAGGTGAGAGCGCGGTGGCCTGCGGGAACTGGCGATGTTGCACCTATCGCCCATCTCATAGCGAACATCTACCAGGAAGAGGGACTCAGGAGAGCAGAGGCCCAATATCTAGCTCCACGCGGTCTAAACCTTCAAACATTCCTCGCGAACGGGAGGCAATGGCTTCCAGAAATTACTTTCCGGGAACTAGACAGCGCATTGAGCGAGTATAACCTGGGAGTTTCGTTGCTCATATGCGGATTCGATAAACACGGAACAGGACACATTTTCACGGTCAATAATCCAGGCATTGAGGAACGGCGGGATATTCCAGGGTTTCATGCCATTGGCAGCGGATTCTACGGGGCGCAATACATGATGTACTATCGTGAGCTTAGCTTTATGACTCCATCTTGCGAGTGGTTGTACTACATCTATGAGGCAAAAGGATTTGGTGAACAGGCTGGAGCTGTTGGAGAGGAGACCGAATTATTGGTGGCCCAAGCAGGAGAACCTGCGCAAAGAATTGATAAGGACGGTTTTCATAAAACATTAGACAGGATCTGGACTACCCATCAACCAAGATTTCTTAACGGACGAGACAAAACAACATTGAAGACACTACTCAGGCGAGTTGGGGCATTGCCTGCGTCGCAATCAAAGACAGGTAGCAGTGCTCAGTGACCTTTCGCAGACCACGCTTCGTAATCCTGTTGAGGGAGCGCCGTCCACACCTATTACTAGGCAACAACGTAGCGTGAACGGTACCCCCACCCTGGGATTGTGATACAGTTTCTTGCAGGCTGGCTTCGTCAGCCTGCAAGAAACTGCAGGTGTTTTCCCTTCTCCAGGAAGGGAACAAAGGAGGGACAGGCCATGAGATTCGGCCTGTGGGTCACTGCGAACTTCCCAACCAGGCACACGCAAACCCACTATTTCCAGGGCCTGGCCGAGCAGGTGCGCCTGGCCAAGCAGATGGGCTTTAGCCTCATCAGCAGCGGCCAACACTACCTCACGGCCCCCGACTACCGCCTCCAGACCCTGCCCCTGCTGGCGCGCCTCTCCGCCGAGGGCGAAGGCATGGAGGTGGCAACCTCGGTGCTGCTGCTGCCCCTTCACAACCCCGTGGATGTGGCCGAGCAGGCCGCCACCATGGACGTGCTTACCGGCGGCAGGTTCATCCTGGGCTTGGGCCTGGGCCACGCTGATGGAGAGTACCAGGCCTTCGCCGTAGACAAGCGGCGAATCGTCTCCCGCTACGAGGAGGCCCTGGACGTCATGGCCATGCTGTGGCGCGGGGGCGCGGTGGAGCATCAAGGCCGCTACTTCACCGTGCCCAGGACGCAGTCCACGGCCAGATGGGTGCAGCCCCAGCCGCGGGTGTGGCTGGGCGGTGGGGGCAGCACCCCCATCCAGCGGGCCGCTCGCTATGGCTTCGCCTGGTTTCCAGGCGGCGGCGGGTCGGAGACCCTGGCCCAGGGCCGGTCGCTCTACCTCCGCGCCCTAAAGCAGCTCGGCGTACCTGCGCCGCCGGACTTCCCTATCGGCCTGTACGTGTACCTGTGCGAGGACGAGGGGCAGGCCATGGAGGAGGCGCACCGCCTCATGGGGGGCCGCGCCACGCCGGAGGAGTTCCGTCAACGGGCGCACACCCAGATGATTGTGGGCACACCGGAGCAAGCCGTTCAGCGGGTGAAGGAGTATCAGGAGCTGGGCATCAACTACCTGCTTTGCCGCTTCCAGACCGCAGGCATGAGCCAGGCTCAGGTCCTGCGCACCATCCGCCTGCTGGGCGAAGAGGTGATCCTGAAGTTTCAGGGGTAAGCGCCTTCCCCACCCCCAGCAGGCAACGGCATGGTACTATGCTGGGGCAAGTTAGGTTTCAGGAGGTACAGCGTATGCCTATGACATCGGCTACTGCGGAGCGGGTTCTCCAGGCGGCGAAGGCGAAGGCCGTGCAGATGGGCCTGAGGGTGGCCATCGCCGTGGTGGACGCGCGAGGCGACCTGTGGGCGATGGTGCGGCTAGATGGAGCGCGCTGGACGGTCTCCGAGGTGTGCCGCGGGAAGGCCTTCGCCGCCGCCACCTTTGGCCGGCCCAGCGGGGAGCTCACCGCCAACGCCGGCAGCCCGGTGATCCAGGCGATCATCGCCATGCAGGGCGGGCGTTTGATCCCCGCTCAGGGGGCGATCCCCCTCATGGAGGAGGGCCAGGTGATCGGCGCGGTGGGAGTCAGCGGCGCAGCCTCCAGCGCCCCTACATATCCTCGTCTTCGTTCTTGCCCAGCTTCCACAGGATAAGCTCCAGGGCGGCCCCGGTGCGGTCCCTTCCGGCGCTGCAATGGATGAGGACCGGCTTCTCCAGCCGCTCAAAGGCCTCCCATACTGCGTCCAACTCCTGGTCGCTCAGGGGCGGGCGCTTGTAGTCATCCGCCGGCACATGGGCTACCTGGAACCCAAGGGTGCGATAGAAGCCAAACAGACCTCCACCGTCCAGGTTCAGGAAGTCGTACTGCTCAAGCTGCGGATCGTCCAGAATGCACAGGATGCTCTTGATCCCCAGGCCCCTGACGATGTCCGCCCACTCTTGCATCTTCTCCGGGGGCGGCCGGTTAGCGGGGTAGCCTGGACGCTGTGCCTTCGCCACAACTCCCTCAATCACCCACTGTGGGTAGTACATCTCCCGGGGTTCGGTCATCTCGTCTCACCTGCCATGATTGCCCTCTTTTACGGCCCTGGCCACCAGGACATCCCAGGCGAAGTGGATGGCGTCCCCATCGCTGCGGATGCCGAAGGCTGCCGCCACCGAAGGCTTGGCCGCCAGGAAGTCCCTGCGCAGAGGCTCTCTGTTCTTGGCCGGCGTCGCCGCTCTCGTCACCCAGTCGTTGAACTCCAGGTACACCTTGGTCATGGAGGTATGGGTAAGCGTGAAGCCCACGCGGAACAGCACCTCCCGCCACTCCGAGGCCCGCAGGTCGCGGAAATGGGTAGGGTCGCGGCGCAACTCCACGTTGTTCATCCACTGGTCTTCTGCATCGCTCTCCGGAGCCACGGGGTCCGTGAAGATGTAGGCACCTCCCTGCTTCAGCACCCGCCATGCCTCGGCCACAGCCAGGGGAAGGTCGTGGAAGTGGTGCGCCGCCTGCCGACAAGTCACTATATCCACGGAGCCATCCTGAAAAGGCAGGCTCTCCGCCTCCACAGCCATGACTCCCACGTTGCTCAGGCCCCGCTCTGCAGCCAGCCTGCGGGCCTGGGCCAGCATTTGGGGAGTGACATCCGTGGCCAGCACATGCCGGGTGAAAGGGGAAGCAGCAAAGGCCGTGAAGCCCGTACCTGTCCCCACATCCAACACCAGGGCATAGCTGCCGAGGGCCAGGTACTGGGTAAGGGCTTCCAGCCCTTCGCCTCCCAAGTGGGCGATGCTCTGGGCGTACAGGTGGGCCTGCCGGCCAAACTGCTCCTGGGCCGCCCTGGCGGAGGAAGAAGGACTTATCATTAGGTCACCCTCACCATGACTGAAGAATAACCATCCTATTATAGCCAGGGAACCTGCAAGCGCAAAGCTGTCCCAGCGTAAAGTGCATGGTCTTTCGGTCTTGTGGCAGGATGACCGCACCCTGAAGCTCATGAGCTCATTGACCTAACCCCCTGAATCCTCCTTCCCCCTGGGGAAGGGGGAACTGGTAAACTGTTGTGGGAATCTGGGCACGGCTTCGCCGTGCCCAGATTCCCACAACAGTTTACCCCGTGGAATCGTTGGCCATGGCCCGACCCCCTCCGTCTCCCTCGGCGCACGCCCTGTCCTCTTCCTTTAGGACGCTTGCCCTGTCCCTCTTTAGTAACTATCTCAAAAGTCGCTTTGGCCCCGCCCCCTGAAGG
>JACQUH010000121.1 GCA_016210375.1 Chloroflexota bacterium | reverse complement strand
GGTTCCAACCTAACCCCCTCTGGCTCCCCCTTCCCGCACGGGAAGGGGGAATGCTCTCCCTCTCAGTGGGGAGAGGGAGAGGTCCAAGGCAGCACGTGCTGCGCCAATAGCTTTCAATAGCTAACGATACATGTGAATTGCTACACTAGCGGAAGTGAAGCTCTAAGGAGGTCTCCTGTGAAAACCCGTTGGCTGGTACTGCTGTCCCTGCTGGCCCTGGGCCTTCTGGCCGCGGCCTGCGGCGGGGGCGAAGAGAAGCCCACAAAGGTGCGCTTGGCCCTGGACTGGTTCCCATGGTCCAACCACAGCGGTCTGTACATCGCCAAGGAGAAGGGGTACTTTGCCGCCGAGGGCCTGGACGTTACTATCTACACCCCCGATGACCCCTCCACAGTGCTGGCCACCGTGGGCGCGGGCCAGGACGAGTTCGGCCTGAGCTACGAGACCGAGGTGCTGCCCGCCCTGGCTGCGGGTGTGCCGGTGGTCTCCATCGCCGCCCTGGTCCAGCACCCCCTCAACTCCCTCATGGCCTTGCAGTCCTCGGGCATCAAGACTCCCAAGGACCTGCGGGACAAGAAAGTGGGCGCCCCGGGCCTGCCCACCGACGCGCCCCTCCTGGAGACCATGCTCAAGAAGGATGGCCTCACCCTCAGGGACGTGGAGGTAGTGAACGTGGGCTTTGACCTGGTGCCCGCCCTCATCAGCAAGCAGGTGGACGCCATTGTGGGGGCGTACTGGGTCCACGAGTCCATCTCCGCCGAAAACCAGGGTTTTCCCGTCAACGTCATGCGCATGGAGGACTGGGGCGTCCCGGACTTCTACGAGATCGTCCTGGTCACCAACAAGGACATGGTGGACAAGAGGTCGGACGTGGTGGAGCGCTTCATCCGGGCGGCCATCAAGGGATACAAAGAGGCGGTGGCCGATCCCCAGAAGGCCATTGACGTGATGAAGCAGGCCGCGCCAGAGATTGACGAAAGCATAGAGCGCCCCGGCGTCACAAAGCTGGCTCCTCTGTGGATTGAGGGAAGCCTCCCGTTTGGCTGGCAGACCCAGGAGAAGTGGGCCAGCTTCGCCACGTGGATGCGGGCCAACGGCCTCCTGACCAAGGACGTTGACGCCTCCAAGGCGTTCAACAACACCTTTGTGGAGAAGGCGAAATAAGAAACACAACCCCCTTTGTCCCCCTTCCCTCAAGGGGAAGGGGGACAAAGTAAACGTGGATATCTGGGCACAGCCTCGTCATGCCCAGATATCCAGAAAAACTCAATCCTCCTCTCCGCTGCGGAGAGGGGGAGAGGTCAGAGGTGCGGGTGGAATGTAATGCTAGGTCCAGCCGCACTCCGAAGGAAGCAACCATCATGCCCTTCAGCGATGACCTCCGCAACGCCCACCACGACCTGTGGGAGCGCGTGGTCGCCCATCCCTTCGTCCAGGAGATGGGCGATGGCTCCCTGCCGGAGGAGAAGTTCCGCCGCTACTTCCTCCAGGACTATTTGTTCCTCGGCGCCCTGGCTAAGGTCGTGGCCCTGGCTGTGACCAAGGCGCCATCCTTGGAGGCCGCCCGGCCCTTCTCCCCTTTCCTGCACACCCTCCTGAACGCGGAGAACGCCCTCTTCTTCCGCGCTTTCGCCGCCCTGGGCGTCCCGCCTCAGGAGTACCAGAGCGCCCAGCCCACGCCCACCGGCCTGGGCATGGCCCACTTCCTCCTGGCCACCGCCTACGATGGGACGTTCCAGGAGATTGCCGCTGCCCTGCTGGTGACGGAGTGGACCTACTACGACTGGGCGACACGCCTGGCCCGGGCAGGCAAACGGCACCAACAGCACATGTACCAGGAGTGGATAGACATCCACGCCGCCGAGGAGCTGGGCGAGTTTGTGGCCGCCATGAGGCGCATCGTGGACGGCGCGCCCCGGAGCAGCCAGGCACGGGTCGCCGCGGTCTTCCGCACCGCCCTGCGCTACGAGTACCTGTTCTGGGATATGGCGTACAATGGCGAAGGCTGGCCCTAGAGCCAGCCCTTCGCCACAGGCCCCTTCCCCTTTGGGGAAGGGAGTAACAAGAGTGAAGATTGGTTTGCAGCCTTGCCGCAAACCAATCTTCACAAAAAAGAGAGTTTCCCTCGCCCTTCAGGAGAGAACCTGTCCTTGAGTCCCGATGAAGTCGGGACGAAGGAGGGACCCGGGGGCAGAGGTCTGAACTGAGCAGGCGGCCCTAATCATTAAGGAGGGACTCATGCCCAGGTTACCCACGGCCATGACCATCGCTGGCTCCGACTCCGGCGGCGGCGCGGGCATCCAGGCCGACCTCAAGACCTTCGCCGCCCTGGGCGTCTACGGCACCTCCGCCGTCACCGCCATCACCGCCCAGAACACCCTGGGCGTTACGGCCATCCACGAGGTGCCCACCGACGTCATCGCCGCCCAGATAGAGGCCATCATCAATGACATTGGCGCCGACGCCGTCAAGACCGGCATGTTGGCCTCCAGCGCCGTCATCCAGACGGTGGCCCGGGAGCTGCGGCGCCACGGCGTGCAGCGCCTCGTCGTTGACCCGGTGATGGTGGCCAAGGGCGGCGACCGGCTGCTTCAGGAAGAGGCGGTGGAGGCGTTGCGGTCCCTCCTTCTGCCCATGGCCACCGTTGTCACCCCCAATACGCCAGAGGCAGAGGTGCTCACTGGCCTGCGCATCCAGACGGCCCAGGACGCCCAAGAGGCCGCCCGGCGCATCGTGGCCATGGGGGCGAAAAGCGTCGTGGTCAAGGGC
>JACQUH010000120.1 GCA_016210375.1 Chloroflexota bacterium | reverse complement strand
GTCCCCCTCTCCGCAACGGAGAGGGGGACTGTTATTCAAGGAAACTGTCTGATGCGACAGGGCCGCATCAGACAGTTTCAAACCAGTCTTCTCCCCCTTCCCTTGGGGGAAGAGCCTGCCATTGAGTCCTTCGGCTGAAGGACGAAGGAGGGAGTCAGAGGGGGTTAGGTCGGAACCTAATTGGCAGGTTATTTGGTCAATGACCATAAGGCTGGGGCATGATGCCGCCCCATTATGGTTATTGGCCAAATAACCTGCCTTCGCCTGGCACTGAAGTGCCAGGTTTGCCAAGCAGCTAACCCCCGACTTTAGTCGAGGGGTTGAACTGAACACCTAATTAGTCACACCTAACCAAGTAGGACAACCCGTTGAGGTCGCTTCTCGTCCTGGGACTGCCGTGGTTGGGGAAGGCTCACCGGCGCTGGACCAGGCCCGTCAGCACTGCCTGCACGGCGGCGTCGCTACGGTTGGCAGCGCCAAGCTTGAAGATGACGCTGGCGACATGCTTCTTTACGGTGAACTCCGTCAGGTAGAGCGCCTGGCCGATCTCCTTGTTGGCCCTTCCCTGCACCAGGTGGCCCAGCACCTCAAGCTCGCGGGGCGTGAGGGCCCTTGGAGGCCCAGCAGAGTCGGTCCCTGGCCCCCAGGCCCCGCCGCTGTCCTGTCCCGTATCGGAGAAGAGCGGGCCGCCAGGCCCCGGCTTCAGCCCCTTACCTTCCACTCTCATCTTGTGGCTGAACACCGCACGCAGCACGCTGCTCTTGATCAGCGTGGTCCCGTTGTGCGCCGCCTTGATGGTGTGCAGCAGCAGGTCTCGCGAGGCATCCTTCAGCAGGTAGCCCACCGCCCCGGCCTCCACTGCCTCAATGACATAGGTGTCATCGTCATACATCGTCAGCATGACGACAGCCACCTCAGGGAGGGCTTCCTTGATATGGCGAGTGGCCTCCACACCGTCCATCTGCGGCATCCGCACGTCCATGAGGACCACGTCGGGCTTGAGGTCTTCCACGGCCTTGACCGCCTCCGCACCGTTAGAGGCCTCTGCGACCACTGTCACGCTGGCATCGGTGGCCAGCACTCGCTGAACGCCCTCCCGGACAACGAGGTGGTCGTCAACTACCAGGACTCTGATTGGATCCATACGTCCGATCTCCCGCCGCCGTTTTCCCAAGAGGTAGCTTGACTACGACCGTGGTCCCGCGACCAACGGCGGTGCGCACGTAGCATGTCCCGCCAATGAGCTTGGCGCGCATGTGCATGCTCACGAGCCCCAGACATCCCGGTGGCACCGCCGAGGGGTCAAAGCCCTTTCCATGGTCACGCACCTCTGCCACTACTTCGTGGGGGCGGGCCTGGAGGTGTAGGCCCACGTGGAGGGAGTCTGAGCCCGAGTGCTTGCGGGCGTTTGCGACTGCCTCCCTGATAATGCGGTAAAGGGGGAGCTCCAGCTCGCAGGGGAGATGGAAGTCCGCAGCTTCAAAACTCACCTCCACCTCTGACTCCTGTGAGACCTGAGCCAGCTCATAGCGGAGGGTTTCTACCAGCCCCAAACGGTCCAGGACCGGCGGCCTCAGCCCGCCCATCAGCCCGCGAGCCGCGTCTATGGACTGGCGCACCAGCCGGAAAGCCTCCAGCAGACTGCTGCGGCTCTGGGTTGAGCTTCCCCGGTCCTGGTGGGCCGCCTGGATATGATGGAGTGCGGAGGCCATCGTTTGGAGGACATTATCGTGCAGCTCCAGGGCGACAAGCTCCCGTTCCCGGTCAAAGGCTTCCAGGAGCTCCTGCGTGCCCCTCTTCTCCCGTAGCTGTTTCATAGGCTCTTCTCTGGGTTCCCCTTGCTGTGTTAGCCATGAACGGACGTCGCAGTCCTGTGGCCGGCAAACTCAGACTCCTCCCTCTATTCTCACGATACTACATGGACTTAACGGGACTTCAACTACCAGGACGTTAAGGTAGCGTAAATGTTTGGGGCACGGACAGTCAGGACTATCCCGTTGTACCGGGGGCGTACCTCCAAAGAGCCACCTCCAACCGGGCCAACGATCTGGCTCTGTTGGGTAATAGCGCGTGCCAGGTTTGCGGTTATCCTGAAGGTGATCCTGCTGCTAGGTGGGCGGGACGGCTAAGGAGCCTACTGTGAACGCTGGATACTCAAGAAAAGGAGGTGGCATACATGGCAGTTGAAAAGACCATCGCTGCGTCCAGTTTGGCCGAGGTCGTTGACCGCATTCTGGACAAAGGCATCGTGATTGATGCATGGGCCCGGGTCGCTCTGGTGGGCATTGAGATCCTGGCGATAGAGGCCAGGATTGTCATCGCCTCGGTAGATACATACCTGAAGTACGCCGAGGCTGTCGGCCTGACCGCTCCGGCCATGGCAGCGGCGTAGGCCGGAAGCACACGGGGCGGGGGTTTTCCCCTAGGGGGTAGGCAAGGGTGCGCCGGCAGGGGGGTTTCATCGTGGCTCCTCGTGAGGCCCTTGCTGCCGGCTCGCCGCAGGCTCTTTAGAGACCCTCTTTTCACTACCCTGGAAGGGAAGCGCAGGCCGCTCCTTTTCAGACGGGGGTTGAAAGAACCCTCAAAAGAGCTTTCCACGGGCCATTCAGGAGTTGTCTTAAGGGAGGTACCCCATGGTCGCAGTTGGTATGCAAGAGGCAGTGGATGGGATAGTTTCCGGTAGGGCCGCCAGGAGGGGGGACCTCCGGCGAATCAGATCAAGCGTGCGCAATGCAGCGGCTGACAACCGGAACGAGCGCCGGAGGCAGCGAGCCTTGAGGACAAGAATGGGGCGGCAGGCGCGAGCGGCCCTCCTCGCGGGGCGAGCAGCGTTGAAAGGGGATGTGGGGTCTTTTCGCCAGGAGGCAGCCACCACGATGAGCGCCCTTCGGAGGGCACGCCAGGCCCAGACGAGGGACCTGGGCGCGAGCCTGACCCGTGAGGCTCAGGCCTCTCACAGACGGGTGCGAGGGTCCCTGGCCCAGATGGAAGGGCGGCGGCTGGGCGAGGCAGCTCGGTGGCGCAGCCATCGGCTCAGCCGCCTGAGGGCGATGGTCCGGGACGTTCATGCCCTCAGGCAGGACGCCCAATCGGTCCTGGCCATGGCCAGGGCTAGCCGGCGGGAAGGGGCGCATCAAGTATCTCAGCAACTGGGCAGAGAGGTTGCCGCCGTGCGGTCTGCCGTCTCACAGATGCGCGCCTCCGCGGAGCAGGAACGGTCTGCGGCGCAGGCTGATCTTGCCCAGGCCCGGAATCTGTGGCGACGCCTTCCCTCGCTAGTGGTCCCTGCACCAGCGCGGCAGGTTGAACCGGGCGCGGAACCGGCAAGGGAAGAGCCTGATGAGAGCCTGGTGAGCAGAATCTTTGACGACGTTGCCAATCACCCCGACGGAGTCCGGGCCAGGGAGCTGGAGACGCGCCTGGCCGCAAACCGGTTCCAGATGATGAGGGCGCTACGAACGCTGCTGGAAGAGGGCAAGGTCCGCCGGGAGGAAGGCGTGTACTTCGCCCGATAGGGAAGAGGGAGTGGCAAGGAACATGAGCGACAATGGTGTCCAGGTCTTGAACGTTAAGGCCGATAGCGGCTTTGTGGAGTCGGACCGCATTAAGGAGCTGACGGACCGGGCGCTGGCATACGTGGGAGCCGGCTATCCCATTCACCTGTGCGGCCCCGCTGGCTCAGGCAAGACCACCCTTGCTCTGCACGTGGCCGAACGCCTGGCGCGGCCCGTGGTGCTGATTTACGGCGACGAGGAGACCCGCAGCTCTGACCTGATCGGCGCATCCTCCGGGTTCTTCCGCCGGCGGGTCGTGGACAACTTTATCCACAGCGTCATGAAAACAGAGGAGTCCCTCTCCCCGCAATGGTCGGACCAGCGCCTCATGGTAGCCTGCCGGGAAGGGCTGACCCTGGTCTACGACGAGTTCACCCGAACGCGCCCAGAGGCAAACAACGTGCTCCTGTCTGTCCTGGAAGAGCGGGTGCTCACGACGCCAAACCTGCGAGTGGATGGCGGCTACATACGGGTTCACCCCAACTTCGCCGCTGTCTTCACCAGCAATCCGGAGGACTACGCCGGTGTGCACAAGACCCAGGATGCCCTACGGGACCGCCTGGTGACTCTGTACCTTGAGCCTTTTGATTGGGAG
>JACQUH010000133.1 GCA_016210375.1 Chloroflexota bacterium | reverse complement strand
GACTCCAGCGCCTCAGGGCGACCTACAGCCATTTCCCAGACCTCCGGTTGCCGGGGCTGACCTTTCCTGAGGGAAAGTCTATGCTACTGGCGGCGGAAAGGCAAGCGCCGAATGGCACGGGGGCCGTTTAGCAACTGGTGAGTCCAGAGAGGCGAAGCCTCTTGGGTGGGGGTCTGGGGGGCACCCCCAGATTCAAAAAGTCCCCCAAGACTGAGGGATTCAGGGGGTTGAAAAAGGTTTCTAAACGACCTCGTCCCAGGGGCTTGACAAACTGGCTCTGGGAGGTATTATTGTTTTATCGCAGCAATAAGGGCTGGGCCTATGGTAGGGTTGGCGGATTACCTGACCATCATACAGGCAGCCGAGGTGTTACGGCTACACCCGGAGACGGTGAAACGCCTGTGTCGCCAGGGGGATATCCAGGCAAGCAAGGTCCACAATACCTGGCTTATCCGCAAGGACACCCTGGCCGCCTTTGCCACCACCTACAGGCCGACGCGGGGGCCGGGCAGCCGCTTCCGCCGCATCCAGGAGGAGGCCGCGCGGCGCATGGCTAGCCATGGAGAATCCGATACGCCGCGTACGGAGTGATAGGATGGTTCAATTGCCAACATCGCGGCCTGACATCGGTCACAGAAGGCACTACCATCATTATTGTACGTGGTGTCCGGCAGGAAAGGCTCCGGCCTGCGGTCGCGTTTCGGAGGAGTAAGCCGTGGACGAACTTACTGAAGACCAGCTACAACGGCAAGATTTCGTTGACAATTCTATCTGTGATCTTATTCAAGCATTGATCCCAGGGGGGCAAGGACTTGAGTGGGACATCGAGATGGTCGCTGATGTTCGTGATTGTATTGGTTCTTGGCTGGTGGAACGCAAGAATATCTGCGATCAAATGAAGTTCTATCCCTATTTGGCAGAGTGAGATGCCCGTGGAGCAGTGCAGTTGGACGCTACTGTGTTGCTCAAGTGTCAGTTGCTCAATGGGTGAACTAGCGTGGTTCTGAAGGTGCAGGAAGCGCAAGTTGAGGACGCACTTGCGACTTACCCGACCATCCTTGCCAAACTGCTCAGCACAAGCGGCGATTTGGGACTGCTTTTCCGGCAACATCCCTTGCCGTCTGGCAGACTGGACCTGTTGTGCGTGTCGGGCAACCACTTGCTGCTGGTTGAACTGAAGGTGGAGGAGTTCCAGGAACGGTTCCTGGGCCAAGTGATGTCTTACACCAGGGACCTGGTGAGTTTGCAGGAACAGGGCCTGCTAGTGAAAACGCCAATACAGTCCTTCCTTCTGTGCCCGTCTTTCTCGGAAGCGCAGTCAGAGCGCTGCCGTGCGTCGGGGGTGGAACCAGTCCAGTACTCGCCTGCGGACGTGCTGCAGGAGTTCTTCTCACGCATGCAGAGTGTTGCTCGATTCGTTTCTATCAAGCCAAACGACAACGGTCTGTGGAACATATACTTGGTGCACCGTGTCCTCTATGCTTTGCTGGACATGTCGTCTGCGCAAGAAGTGGCCGCCGTGACCGGCCTGTCCAGAAAGAGCGTTATGAACCATCTCCGGTTTGCGGAGGACCTCTTTCTTGTGAGGCGACGGGGTGGAGGCTGGTCTCTTACTGAGTCGGGGGCTCGGTACGTGGTGGCACGTGATGCCCGCGCGCCAGTAGACGCCATATCAGACGAACAGCGCCGCACCCTTAGGGAGTTTGTCGTCAAGGACCCGTTCGCTAGCCCGACCGTATTCGGCGTCTACTCCGTCGTCGAATGCGTGTTCACACTTGCGCGCAACGCGTATCCAGTGAGCGTGAAGACCCTCCGCGGCTACTTTAGAGATACGTGTGGCAAAGCGACACAGTGGGTCACTCCAACCTCGGTGGGCCACGGCATTGGCATGTACTCGAATTACGCCATAGACCTCGGGCTACTGGCCAAGATCGGCGACCGCTTTTTGCTCACTCCGGACGGGGTACGCTTTGTGCTGCTATTGCAGTTGCACAAAGGAATAGCCATGGTGGACGCAGTCAGCGGTCGCAACGGGGCCTAGGTCTGAGAGCGGTCTTCGGTCCTGGCCTCACCCAGTGCCCACCATTTTGCGCACGCCCGCGATGGTGAAGCCAACAAGCTCGCCCGTGTCCTTGATATATCTGGCCAGCAGTCCTCCGCCCAAATCCATGGTCAACGCGGGGACTGGCTTGCCAAACGAGATGTAGAGCGTATCAGCCTCCCGGTCGTAGTCCCACGTCACCTTCCCCGGCCGGTGCATCTTCAACGTGTTCACGCTTCCACCGCCTGAAGCAGTAACCTGCTAGCGCGCCACCACCGGCACCGGCCGCCCGTGCTTGGCCAGCGCCTGGCGCAGGTACTGGCCGGTATAGGAATGGTCCTGCTGGGCCACCTGCTCCGGTGTCCCCGTGGCGATGACGTAGCCCCCGGCATCCCCTGCTCCAGGACCCAGGTCTATGATGTGGTCGGCGTTCTTGACAAGATCCAGGTGGTGCTCGATGAGCAGAACGGTGTTGCCCTGGTCCACCAGGCGATGGAGCACGCGGAGGAGGGCAGCGGCGTCCACAAAGGAGAGGCCCGTGGTAGGCTCGTCCAGGATGTAGAGGGTGCGGCCTGTCCCCCGGCGGGAGAGCTCCGTGGAGAGCTTGACCCGCTGGGCCTCGCCCCCGGAGAGGGTGGTGGCGGGCTGGCCTAGGCGGATATAGCCCAGGCCCACGTCCTGGAGGGTCTCCAGCTTGCGGCGCACTGCGGGGATGTTCTCGAAGAAGGCTAGGGCCTGGTCCACCGTCATATCCAGCACCTCGGCGATGTTCTTCCCCTTGAAGTAGACCTCCAGGGCCTCCCGGTTGTAGCGCTGGCCCTTGCACACCTCGCAGGGGACGGTGACATCGGGCAGGAACTGCATCTCGATCTCGATGTAGCCCTGGCCCTGGCAGGCCTCGCAGCGGCCCCCTTTGACGTTGAAGGAGAAGCGGCCAGGTAAATAGCCCCTCATGCGGGCCTCGGGGACGGTGGCGAAGAGCTCCCGGATGGGGGTGAAGGTGCCGGTGTAGGTGGCCGGGTTGGAGCGGGGGGTGCGCCCGATGGGCGATTGGTCTATATTCACCACCTTGTCTATATTTTCCAGGCCCAGCACGGCGTCACAGTCCCCGGGGCGGTCCTTGGCGTGGTAGAGGAGTTGGGCCAGCTTCTTGTAAAGCACCTCATAGACCAGGGTGCTCTTGCCACTGCCCGAGACCCCTGTTATGCATACCAGCAGGCCCAGGGGGATGCTTACCTCAATATTCTTCAAGTTGTTGGCCCGGGCACCCTGGATGACCAGGCTCAAGCCGTTGCCAGGACGGTGGCGGGCAGGCAGCGGGATGGTCTTCTTCCCTCCCAGGTACTGTCCAGTAAGGGATTGAGGGCAGGCAATGATGTCCTCCAGGGTGCCGGCGGCTACCACGTGGCCGCCATGCTCTCCGGCTCCGGGTCCCAGGTCTATGATATGGTCGGCGGCCCGCATCATGGCCTCATCGTGCTCCACGATGAGGACTGTGTTCCCCAGGTCGCGGAGCTTCTTGAGGGTGTTGATGAGGCGGGCGTCGTCGGCGGGGTGCAGGCCCACGGTAGGCTCATCGCAGACATAGAGGACGCCGGTGAGGCCGGAGCCGATCTGGGTAGCCAGGCGGATGCGCTGGGCCTCTCCTCCGCTGAGGGTCCCCGAGGTCCGGTCCACAGTAAGGTAGTCCAGGCCCACATCCCGGAGGAAGCTCAGGCGGGACCTGATCTCCTTCAGCACCTGGTGGGCGATGGTGGTCTCCCTGGGGGTGAGCACAGGGTGGCCGTTGCCTGAATCCCCGCTCAGGCGGCCCACCCAGTCCAGGGCCTGGTCCACGGTCAGGGCAGTGACTTGGGCGATATTATTGCCGTCCACGGTGACGGCCAGGGCCTCGGGCTTGAGGCGAGCGCCTTTGCACGTGGAGCAGGGGGTGGAGGCCATGTAGCGCTCGATCTCCGCCCGCACGTAGTCGGACTCTGTCTCCCGGTAGCGGCGCTGGAGGTAGGGGACCACGCCT
>JACQUH010000117.1 GCA_016210375.1 Chloroflexota bacterium | reverse complement strand
TGTCCACGCGCGACTTTCGGCGGGCGCTAAGGCCGTTGTGGGGGGAGAGCGGGCTTTCCAGGTCCACCATATCGAGGGCCAACGGCGCGCTGAAGGACGCTTTCCATGCCTGGAGCGAGAGGGACCGCTCCCTGGACATCCAGAGCGCGCAGAGCCTGGCGGAGGCCGCCGTTAACGGCCTGGTGCAGAGGGGTGACCTGGCAGTCCGTGGCGCTTACATCCGCCTGGCGAACCCCGTTCCAGGGTAAGGTGAGCCGTGAGCCGCGAGATACAGCCCTTCCTGAAACGGCCTGGTCCCTCTCTTGCCCATCGCCTAGACATTTAATGCGCTTTAGCAGCCTTCGGGGACCAGCATCGTCGAGGAGATTGAGGCCATGCGCAACGAGTGCCTGGACGATATTGAAGGCCATTGAAGCCTCGGTTGCCCTGAAACTGGTGGTGACGGAGGAAGATAGCGCCAAGGCGCACGCCCTGTGGGATGGGTGGCGAGAACAGCGCGAGCTGGTGGTTGCGCCGCCTCTCTTTGTCACCGAGACCGTTTCGGCGCTTGGCCGCCTTGTGTATCGGGGCAAGCTCGATGTGGCCCTTGGGGACGAAGCCTTCGCGCCCTTGCGAAGGCTTCCGGTGGACATTATGGAGCCGCCAGGCCTCTACGAGCGGGCCTGGGAGCTGGCCCGTGAGCTGAACAGGCCCACCCACCTACGATTGTATTTACCTGGCGCTGGCCGAAGCCCTGGGCTGCGAGCTATGGACCGCGGACGCAAGCCTGGCGAGCGTGGCCCGCCCCCGCTTTCCCTGGGTGCGGGTGTTGGAGGGGTGCCCGCCACCTGGCAGGTAGTCTCGCCTCCCAAGCCACCCTCCACGCCCAGTTCCTGGCCAAGAGCCGAGAAGTGGGGTAAGATAGAATCCCCATCGCTAACAGGGTGAGCCCCGCTTTGCCTCACCTAGCTCTCTTCAAAGCCCTGTTTCAAAGCTCTGAAGTCCAACAGAATACGCCGAAGATACAAGCGGATGTTTGAGGCCAATTCGCGGGCGGCGACTTCATACCTTTGCCTCTCGTTCCATTTTTCTAGCCGTACATAGAGCGCTATTCCAACCTGTTCACTATAGCTAAAACTCCCTTCAAAGACCCGGCCACCATAAATGCACTCACAACCTTCAATACCTGCAACGGTACATGCCTGAAGAAGAAAATCCTTCAGGGCATCGTACCTCACACCACAGCTACCTATGTAGAATGTTCTCGTATCACTATCGTAGCTGACGGATTCATCCATAGACAAAATCTCGATGCGGAGCACATGCTGATTTCCTACGTCAGTCATCCCGCCAAGATGAATTTTGACGGGCAGTTGCATGGCTTCTAGGGGAGGGATAGATTCAGCGGCTTTTTTTAGCTCACTCGTCCACACACCTTCTGGCTCGTTGTATTCTTCTGTTGCCAAAGCTCTAAAGAAGAGGCATTCTACCCCGTGCTCCCCTTTCCACTGTGGCGTCCACTTGTAGTGCGCTCCGTAGTTGTCCTGAAAAATACAGTGAAGCATTTTTCTGCCGGAAGCTAAAGGCTCTTCCTGAAAGTCTACCAACCTTATAGTCTTGGGCCTTATCTGCTGCATAATGCGACCTCCTGACCCATCCATCCGGAAGTTCCACTGGAGCCTTGTGCTGCCTATTTCCCTTGCCCCCTTCGCCCTCTGTGGGATCATAAGGCAGCTGGCCTTTCTGGCCCCCTGAACGTGGCTACCCCCTCTTGTGCTTCCCCACAAACCGGGCGATGCGCTCCAGTGCCTCCTCGATGGCGGGCAGGGAGACGGCGTAGCAGCAGCGTACATAGCCCTCGCCGGAGGAGCCGAAGGCGGAGCCGGGCACCACCGCCACCCTCTCCTCCATGAGCAGCCTCTCGGCGAACTCCTCCGAGGTGAGGCCGGTGCCCTTGATGGAGGGGAAGGCGTAGAAGGCCCCCTGGGGCTCGAAACAGGGCAGGCCGATCTCGTTGAGGCCCTGGACAATGACCCGTCGCCGCCGGTCGTACTCCGCCACCATCTCCGCCACCGCCTCGTCGCCGTGGCGCAGGGCCTCCAGGGCAGCCTCCTGGGCCATGGTGGGGGCACACATCATGGCGTACTGGTGCACCTTCATCATGGCCTCCAGTATGTCGGGGGGGGCGGCGGCGAAGCCGATGCGCCAGCCCGTCATGGCATAGGCCTTGGAGAAGCCCCCCAGGTAGATGGTGCGCTCCCTCATGCCGGGCAGGGCGGCAAAGCAGGTGTGGGTGCCGTTGTAGACCAGCCGGTCGTAGACCTCGTCGGAGATGACCAGCAGGTCATGGCGGGCGGCCAGCTCAGCGATGGGGAGGAGCTCCTCCCGGGGCATGACAGCGCCCGTGGGGTTGTTGGGGTAGCACAGCAGCAGGGCCTTGGTGCGAGGGGTGATGCGGGCCGCGAGGTCGGAGGCTCGCGCCTTGAAGTCGTTCTCCTCGTGGGTGGGCACAGGGACGTAGACGCCCCCGGCGAGCACGGTATCGGGCATGTAGGAGACGAAGCAAGGCTCGGGAACGATGACCTCGTCGCCCGGGTCCAGGATGGCCCGCAGGGCGATGTCCAGACCCTCGCTGACCCCCACGGTGATAAGCAGCTCCCTGGCGGGGTCGTACCCCAGGCCCCGGTTCGCCTCCAGGAAGCGGGACAGCTCCTGGCGCAGGGCAGGCAGGCCGTAGTTGGAGGTGTAGTGGGTGTGGCCCTTCTCCAGGGCATAGATGGCATGCTCGCGGACATGCCAGGGCGTGACGAAGTCCGGCTCGCCCACCCCCAGGGAGGTGACGCCCTCCATGGTGGCGACGATGTCAAAGAACTTGCGGATGCCCGACGGCGAGAGCTGCCGGAC
>JACQUH010000123.1 GCA_016210375.1 Chloroflexota bacterium | reverse complement strand
GTCCCGATAGCATCGGGACTTGCTCAGAACGACATAGTGAAAGTCCCTTTGTTCAGTCCATGACCATAAGGGAGCGGCATCATGCCTCAGCCCTTCGGCTTTGCTCAGGGCAGGCTCTTCAGGCTGGGGTAAAGAGCGGTTGTCTTGAGACAGTCCCTCAGTAGATGACCTCCAGATACGGAGCACTCACTCAGAGCCCAAGAAGTCGCTTCCCGAATGGGAAGGACGACCGAAGAATCTCCGCTTGCTACGGGTCGTCGTTGTAGCTGGTGGGCAGTTTCTTCTGGACCCAGACCGGCGTACCCTCTTCAATGTTGAACAGCTTCTCCGGCGGGCGGCCCATGGCCGCCGCCATCTCGCAGGCCAGGGCGCTGCGCACCCCCGCCTGGCAGATGAACAGCAGGTTCTTACCCTGGGGCAGCTCGTCAACGCGCGCCAGCACATCGTCTACCGGCATGAAGACAGCGCCCTTCACGTGGCCGGAGCGCCATTCGTCTCGCTGGCGCACGTCTATGACGATAGAGTCGCCCCGCTCCACCATGGCCTTGGCCTGCTCAACCTTGATCCTGCTAAAGGGTTCCTGTGGAGACCTCATAGCCCTCACCTGCCTCCTGGTCACGCAACGTATTTGCTGATTAGATGCTTCAAGCGCTCTTTCGTTGCCCCGGGGATAGCATCCCGGGAGGTAATGATGGCGTTCTGCAAGGCGGTGGCGCAGGCGCACTGGCGCTGGCCCTGGAGCTGTGTCACCAGCCCTCGCAGGATCTCCTTGGAGGTGGCCACGTTCTTGAGGAGGTTGGCCACTACCATTTCCACCGTTACCGACTCCTCGGTCTGGCGCCAGCAGTCGTAGTCCGTGACGCAGGAAAGGCTAGCGTAGCACATCTCTGCTTCGCGGGCCAGCTTCGCCTCTGGCAGGACGGTCATGCCGATGACCGAAGCCCCCCAGGACCGGTACAGGAACGACTCCGCCCTGGTGGAGAATGCGGGGCCTTCCATGACCACCGCTGTCCCGCCTTCGTGAACCCTGGCTCTGGTCTCTCTAGCGGTGGCAGCCACCCTGGCGCTCAGGTCCGGGCAGAAGGGGTCGGCAAAGGAAACGTGGACAACGATGCCCTCGCCAAAGAAGGTACTGGCCCGCTGGCGCGTCCGGTCTATGATCTGGTCGGGCACCACCAGGTCTAGGGGGTGCACGTCCTCCTTCAGGCTGCCCACGGCATTGACAGAGATGACCCGCTCTACCCCCAGGGTCTTCAGGGCGTAGATATTGGCGCGGGCCGGGATCTCCGCCGGCGTGAAGCGGTGTCCGCGGCCGTGGCGCGGCAGGAAGGCCACCTCTACTCCTTCCATCTCGCCCAGGATGATAGCATCGCTAGGCTCGCCAAAGGGGGTCTCTGGCTTCACCTCCCGCACGCGGGAAAGGCCCTCCATCTCGTACAGCCCGCTGCCACCTAGGAAGGCCACTCTGGCCTGGTTCGACCGGCGCTCCCTCATTCCGCCACCAGCTTTTGCAGCCCCTCACCATAGGGAGGGCGCACCACGCCTCGCTCGGTAATGATCGCTGATATATACCTGGCTGGCGTCACGTCAAAGGCCGGGTTCCGCACTGCCATGCCCTTGGGAGCGATCATCCGTGCCCCCCAGAGCAGCACCTCGTCGGGGCTGCGCTCCTCTATCGGTATGGACTCGCCGGTGGCGGCGGACAGGTCCAACGTGCTGGTGGGGGCTACCACATAGAAAGGCACGTTGTTTTCATGGGCTACCACCGCCAGGGTGTAGGTACCGATTTTGTTGGCCGTGTCGCCATTGGCAGCGATGCGGTCCGCGCCTACCACCACACATGCCACCTCTCCCCGGGCCATCAGGCTGCCCGCTGCTGAGTCCACTACCAGGTGAGTGGGGATGCCCATCTGGGTCAGCTCCCAGGCGGTCAGCCGCGCCCCCTGGAGCAAGGGTCGCGTCTCGGTGGCCAGCACGCGCAGGTTGCGGTGCTTTTCCCAGGCGGCCCTTATGACGCCCAGGGCGGTGCCATAGCCCCCGGTCGCCAGAGCTCCCGCATTGCAGTGGGTGAGGACGGTGCCCTCCTTTGGCAGCAGCTCCGATCCCAGGACGCCCATGCGCCGGTTGGCGGCGATGTCCTCCCGGTGAATCGCCGTCGCCTCCCCTTCCAAACGCTGGCGCACCTCCCCAACGGAGGCAGCATTTGCCGCGGCCTTCAGCACTCGCTTCACCGCCCAGGCCAGGTTCACCGCCGTGGGCCGCGCTGCCGTCACCTGCTGACCCGCCTCCGCGAGATAGCCCTGGAGCCGCCGCACGTCCGAGGTGGCCACTGCCTTAGCGGCCAGAGCCATGGCATAGGCCCCTGCGACGCCTATGGCCGGAGCGCCCCGCACCTGCATGCCCTTGATGGCGTTGGCCACATCCACGTAGGTCCGGGCCACCACCACCGCCTGCTCCTGCGGCAGCTTTGTCTGGTCCAGGATGCGTAGGGCCTCGCCGGTCCACTCCAGGGGCACTATCTCAGGCATCTCTCTTCCCGGTCACAAAAAAAGCTCCTCATAGAGCGAGAAGCTAAAGCTCCCCACTCTCATCTCTCAGGCTACAGAAGCCTGACGGAATTGGCACCATGTCTGGGGCGATGTCCTCGCCCAGACTGGTTGCCGGGCATCACAGGGCCGGTCCCTCCGCCACTCCTGATAAGAGCAGGTAAACGGGACGACTATTCAGTTATTGTGTCATGGTACTATGGGCTGCGGGAAGGTGTCAAATGCTTCTCTCGGGAGGTCATGCCTGCCAGGGAGTGTTCTGCATCCCTCCCGACGAAAGGTCATTGCCTAGATACGGTGCCTGGGCGATCCGACCTCTCCCTCTGTGGTCCCCCTCTCCTGGAAGGGGAGGGGGACGATATTGTGAAGAATCGGTGTGATGCGGCAAGGCCGCATCACACCGATTCAGACCTATCGTCTCTCCCTTTGCCTGGGGGAAAGGGGGAGCCAAAGGGGGTTAGGTGTGAACACCCGAGGCAGCAGAGAGGCCAAGGCGCTAGGCAACGTAGCCGGCCAGGCTTTCCAGGACCTCTTCTACCAGGGACGGGGGAACGTCGTTGCGGGTGGTTGAGCGGCCCACATCCTCCAGGAGCACCCATCGGAGCGAGGACCCGACGGCCTTCTTGTCCAGGGACATGGCTGCCGCGACTCTGTCCAGGTCTACCCCGGGGCAGGCCACGGGCAGGCTGAAGCGGCGCAGGACGGCCCCCTGGCGCTCCAGGAGGTCGCCCGGCGTTATCCCCAGGCGTGCGCCAATAACCGCGGCGCCGGTCATGCCGATGGCGACGGCCTCGCCGTGGAGGTAGTGGCCATACTCGGTGGCCGACTCCAGGCCGTGGCCGATGGTATGGCCGTAGTTCAGCAGCACGCGCACACCCCGGGTCTCCCGCTCGTCTTCCGAGACCACCTGCGCCTTGATGGCCATGCTCTGGCGTATGACCCGGGTGGTCAGCTCCGGCTCCAGGGCCAGGAGGGCGTCCGATTGCTCCTCAAAGGTCCGGAACAGGGGAGCATCCAGGATCAAGCCGTGCTTGATGGCCTCGGCCCAGCCTTCCATGGTCTCGCGCTTCGGCAAGGTTTGCAGGGCGGCGACGTCGGCCACCACCAGCCGGGGCTGGTAAAAGGCGCCCACGAGGTTCTTGGCGGCGGGCAGGTCCACGGCGGTCTTGCCTCCGATGGAGGCGTCCACCATGGCGGCGAGGCTCGTGGGCACCTGGACGAAGCCCATGCCACGGTTGTAGGTGGCAGCGACGAAACCGGTCAGATCGCCGGTGACTCCACCACCCAGGGCCACCATCGTACCATCGCGGCGGGCCTTCCGCTGCGCCAACCAGGCGTACACCTCCGTCGCCGTCTGAAGAGACTTGCTCTTTTCCCCGGCGGGGAAGGTGAAGGTGTGGGACTCTATTCCCGCCTCGTGTAAGGACTGCTCCGCCGCGCCCAGGTACAGCGGAGCGACCCGATCATCGGTGACGACATAGACGGGGCCTTTGATCCCTGCCTGAAGGAAAAGCTCCCCCAGGCGACGGATGAGGCCCCAGCCAGCGAGCACGGGGCAGGAGCCGGTGGAGGTCTCTACCACGGCGGCCAGGTCTGAGTTGCCGGAGAAGCTGTGCTGCGAGGTGGGGATCTTGCTGGAAAAGGTGCGCCACGCCCGGACCACCTCCTGGATGCTCAGCGCGTCGGTGTGGATGGTCCAGTGGGCCAGGGAGTAGACGGGCTGGCGCTGGGCCTTCAGCTCCCGGATGCGCCCCAGGGGGTCTGGGCCGCTGAGCAGAGGGCGGACCTCGGGAGACTGAGATGCCTTCTGCTCCTGCTCCAGGCGGTGGTAGATGACCTCGGGGCGGGCCTCCAGGCACACCAGGAAGGCCGTGGCCTCCATGGCCCTGCGGTTAGCCGGGTCCATGATGGCGCCGCCGCCAGTGGCGACGACCCGCCGCTGGCCGGCGCAGGCCTCCTGGAGGACTTGCCGCTCCGTGTCGCGGAAGCCCTCTTCGCCCCGCTCCTGGAAGATGCGTACGATGGGCATCCCCGCCCGCCTCACAACCTCGGCGTCGGTGTCAATGGCCTGCCAGCCCAGAAGGTCCGCCACGGCCCTGGCCACCTGGGACTTGCCTGTGCCGGAGAAACCGGTGATGACGATGTTGTCCATGGACATCAACCTTTGAACTGGTAATGGTTCTGGGATGGGACGGTGTTCCCCTCGCAGGGGGAGCCTCGGCGCGCCACGTCTACCCCTTGTGCCACGGCAACCGGGCATTGGGGTTGCTCCACATATGGCCCAGGCGCAGGGAGATGAGCAGCGCACCGGCCCCAAAGGCGATGGCCTGTGCCAGCCCCGGCGTCCCTCGCAGGCCCAGCCACAGGAGCAGGCCGCCCACGGCGAAGTTGGCCGCGCCCCACAGCACGTTGACCACCGCCGGCGAGCTGCGGGCGAAGGGCGTCATGTGGCGCTGCCCGGTGACGCCCCTGGTGTAGTGGGGAACGCCGTTGGCAACAAAGACGCCCGCGAAGAACATGGCTACAAGGGATAGCAGCATCCGCGCACCTCTCTCTCCTGCTCCTCCATGCCCGACTAATGTTCATCAACTGAATAACCTAATCCCCTCTGGCTCCCCCTTCCCGCATGGGAAGGGGGAGCAGATACACTTGAATCATTGTGATGCGGCTTTGCCGCATCACAATGATTCATTAGTAAGTATCTCAAAACGCTTCTTTCTGCCCCAGCCTTCAGGCTGGGGCATCATGCCGCACCGTTCAGGGTGCGGTGCAGATAGAGAACTGAGATAGAGTAACTTGGTCAATGACCATCAAAGGGTGGCGTTCTCTACCTCTCTTGGAGCTCCTCAATCAGCGCGCCCAGGCGATCCTGGTGCCGGGGGTCTTCGGGCACGCCCAGGGAGATGCGGGAAGCATACCCGCCGAACCGCTCCCTCAGCCTGGGGCCAATGCTATCGTAGTCGCCGGAGACGCAGAAGGCATCCAGCATGGTGTCGTCAACGAGCCTGGGCATCTCGTCCCACCGGCCCTTCAGGGATAGCTCGTGCAGGCGCAGGCAGGTGTCGCCCCACTCGTGGGCATCCCACACGCCCCTGTAGGTACGGGTGGAGCCATAGAATGCGATGCGCCGGCGGGCGTTCTCCCGGGCGGCGTGGACCTCGGCCTCGGTGGCCCCCGTGGCAATCATGCCGCCGCCGGAGACCATGACGTCCG
>JACQUH010000122.1 GCA_016210375.1 Chloroflexota bacterium | reverse complement strand
GGCCAGAGCCTGCACTGAGCGTAGCGAACGTGCGAGGGTACAATTGTTACCATGAATTACCCTCACCTCAATCCTCTCTCAAGGGAGAGGAGGGCATTTTCATACGTTGTGGTGTCTATGGCAGTAGACATGAACGATTGCTTCGGCCTCCCATACGTTTGACCACTCTGGCTCTGGCGCCCTGGAAGTAGGCTGCCAGCCGGGCGACTGTTTTGGCCCGGTGGCCTGTTACATGGCCCCGGCGCAGCGACCCCAGGAAATGCAGCGCGTTGTCGAACTCGGGCAGCTCCACATAGCTGGTACCGATCTCGTCGATCGTGTGGGCGTCGCTTCCCGCGCCTCCCGGCAGGCCGTGGCTCGCCGCGATCTGTTTGGCCCGGGCAGAGTCCCGGAGCAGCCAGGTCCGGGAGTTGAACACCTCGATCACGTCGACGCTGGGCAATATCCTCTCCAGCGCCTGAGGGCGAAGCGGCGACCGCCGGAAGCGGTCGCAGGGATGCGGGATGCACACCAGCCCGCCCTGCTCCTTGATCCGGGCCACCGTCTCCTCCGGGGAAAGATGTTTCGGTACCAGCCGCTCCAGGAACAGGCCGATGATCTCGCCCTCAGCGGTGAGTACCTCCTCGCCTACTATTACGGTGAAGGGAGCGATTCGTTTCAGCCCTTGGGCGCCGGCGACGGCGTTGTGGTCGGTCACCGCCAGGCAGTTGATCCCCACCTTGAGGCAGCGGGCCACGATCTGCCCGGGCGAAGATAAGCAGTCCGGGGAGTAGACAGTGTGGATATGGAGGTCAGCCTTCAGCAATTCGGTACACCCGCCTCACTTCCGGGCTTTGCTCAGCGACTTAATCTTTCCCTCTTTGAGCACCACCATGTCCTCTATTCTGACCCCTCCCCAGCCCGGGATATAGATGCCCGGCTCCACGGTGAATACCATGTCATTTTGGAGGATGTCCCTGGAGTTAGGGCCGACGCGAGGGTCTTCATGGGTGGCCAGCCCGGTCCCGTGTCCCAGGCTGTGGCCGAAGTTGTCGCCGTAGCCCGCCTCGACGATGACGTTGCGGGCCAGGGCGTCGGCCTGCTCCCCGGTCATCCCCGGGGCTATGGTGGCCATTGCGGTGAGCTGGGCTCCCAGGACGATGTCATAGATGCGCTGGAACTGGCGGTCGCCCTCTCCCAGGCAGATGGTGCGGGTCATGTCGCTGGCGTAGCCGCTGATCCTGGCGCCCAGGTCGATCACCACCGGCTGGTTGGCCAGGATTGCCGTATCCGCTGGCTGGTAGTGGGGCAGGGCGCCGTTGGGCCCGGCGGCCACGATGATGTCGAAAGGCAGCGGCTGGCTGCCCTGCTCGCGCATGAAGGCCTCCAGCATCCAGGCCACCATCCTTTCGGACATCCCCGGCTGGATTCGGGGGACCACCTCGGTGATTGCAGCATCGGCCAGGGCTGCCGCCTGGCTCAGACAGGCGATCTCTTCCGGCTCTTTCACCGTCCGCAGTGATTCCACCAGTCCCTCGGTGGGCGTCAGGTTGACCGGCTGTTTCAGGGTGGCAGCCGCTTCAGCGAACTGTTTTTGGCCGGCGAAGCTGAGGTCGCGCGACTCGAATCCCAGCCTGGCGCCGCTCAACGGAGCGACCAGCTGGGGGAACCACCGGCCTACCTCGCCCTCGATCTTCATGATCTCGAAGTCCGGCGCCTGGAGGCGCGACTGCTCTACGTAGCGGAAGTCGGTGGCCAGGACGGCCCTGTTCTGTGAGACGAGCAAATAGCCTGCCGACCCGGTGAACCCGGAGAGGTAGCGGCGGTTCTCCGCCTGGGATACCAGCAGGGCGTCGAGGCCTTTTTCGGGCAGCTTATCCCGCAGTTTTCTTAGCCGGGTTGACATCCGCTGACTCCGCTATCAGCGCTACCAGTGTATCCAGAGCGGCCACGTATCCCCGCCAGCCCAGCCCTGATATCTGCCCGCGGGCGACGGGGGCGATCACCGACCTGCGGCGGAACTCCTCCCGGGCATAGATATTGGACAAATGCACTTCGATCACCGGCAGGGTGGTGTCGGCCAGGGAGTCGCGGAGGGCCAGTCCGTAATGGGTGAACGCCCCGGGATTGATGATGACGCCGGAGGCCTGGCGCCGGTTCTCCTGAATGAAGTCGACCAGGGCCCCTTCATGGTTGGACTGGAACTTCACCAGCTCCGTGCCCAGCTCCTTGGCCTTCTTGCTCAGCAGGGACTCGATCTCGGGGAGGGTCTTGCTGCCGTAGACCGAGGCGTCCCGGGCGCCCAGCAGGTTGAGGTTTGGCCCGTTGATCAGCAGTATTTTCATATCTATTCCCCTTCCTTGCTACTTCTGGGATGGGCTGCCAGATACGTCCGGCGCATCTGGCGCTGGGTGACGTGAGTATAGACCTGGGTGCTGGTCAGGTTGGCATGTCCCAGCAGTTCCTGGACTGCCCGGAGGTCGGCGCCGCCATCCAGCAGGTGGGTGGCGAAGGTATGGCGCATCATGTGGGGGTGCACTCGCCCGGCCAGCCCGGCCCGCCTGGCGTAGCTGATTATCATGCGCTGGACGAGGCGCTGGCTGATCCTTTTCCCGTAGCAGTTCAAGAACAGGGCCTGTTCCTTCCCGTGCCCCGTGAGCTTGGGCCGGCCGCGGTCGAGGTAATCTCTTACCGCCCGGGCTGCCGGCTGGCCCATGAGGGCGATCCGCTGTTTCGAGCCTTTGCCCCACACCCTGATCTCCCGGCTGCCGAAGTTGACGCTGCCCAGGTCCAGCGACACGATCTCACTGACCCTGAAGCCGGCGGCGTAGAGCAGCTCCAGCAGCGCCCGGTCCCGCAGCCCCAGCGGCGTGGAGAGGTCGGCGGCCTCTATCAGTTGCAGCACGTCCTCCTGGCTGAGAAAGCTGGGCAACCGCTGCTCCAGCCTGGGCGCCGAGAGCGTCTGCAAGGGCTGTGACCCTACCTGATTCTCGCGGAACAGATAGCGGTAGAACGACCGGAGGGCGCTGAGCTTGCGGCTGATGCTGGTGCGGGCTACCCCTTGCTCCTGAAGCGCGCCGAGGTACCGGCGCAGCACCGCCCGGTCCACCTGGGCCAGGGTGGTGACCCGTTTTGCCTTGAGGAAATCGAGGAAGTCCCGGATGTCGGTGGTGTAGTTCCTCACGGTGAGGGGCGCGATGTTCCGCTCGATCCGGAGGTACCTGACATAGTCCTGGAGCAGCTTTTGCATGGTCTGATTCAGCTCCTTCGATTCCTATGTTCTACTGGTATCGCCTGTGCACCTGCCATGCCCGGCAGGTTTCAAGTGTCATTGCGAGGCGTCCTTCAGCAGAAGGACAACGTGGTAATCTCATCGTCTACTCCTGATAAACTACGAGATAGCTTCGTCCCGATTGAGTCGGGACTCGCAAGGGCATTTTCAGAATGACGCACTACCGTTTGCTGCCCGCCAGCGCCGGCATTTTCTCAACCTCTTCCGGGGTAGCCTGGAAGTCGCACTGGCTGCACTTGACGGTTTGCTTGCCCGACTGGGCCAGCAGCCCTTTGCAGCGGGGGCAGGGCTGGGCCAGCGGCTTGTTCCAGGAGGCGTAATCGCACTTGGGGAAGTT
>JACQUH010000009.1 GCA_016210375.1 Chloroflexota bacterium | reverse complement strand
GTGTGATGCGGCAGAGCCGCATCACACCGATTCAAACCAATCTTCTCCCCCTTCCCATGGGGGAAGGGGGAGCCAGAGGGGGTTGGGTCGGAACCCAATTGGCGGATTATCTTGTCAACAACCATCGGTCGGGAGGCTCCAGACCTTCCCGAAAGCAAACCGAACCAAGAGCTTCAGGAGCGCTGAGACAGGGAGAGGAGACGCTACGTGCGCGATGGCCTGCGCTACGCCCGCCCGCGGCTGATCCGAGGGTCCAGGGCGTCGCGCAGGCCATCGCCCAGGAAGGTGAACGCCAGCATCACGGTGCCAATGGCTATCGCTGGAAACAGCACCAGGTTTGGAGCAACGAAGATCAGCGTATAGCCGTCCTGGATCATCGTGCCCCAGCTAGGGGCAGGAGGCGGCACGCCAATCCCTATGTAGCTCAAGGTCGCCTCTACAAAGATGGCCCGGGGCACGGCAAAGGTGACCAGGACCAGGAGGGGCCCCACAATGTTGGGCAGCACGTGCCGCACCATGATCCAGGGCGTGGCTCCCCCCAGGGCAACGGCGGCGGTGACGTAGTCTTCCTGACGGACGGAGAGCACCTGGCCCCTCGTGAGCCGGGCCACGTTGGTCCAGGCCACCAGTCCAATGGCCAGGAAGATCATGAAGATGCCGCCCCCCAGCACACTCCGCAGCAAGATTATGAACAGCAGGTCCGGGAAGGCGTACACGATGTCTACCCCCCGCATCAGGAGGTTATCTATCCTGCCGCCCAGGTAGCCGGCAAGGATGCCTATGGGCACCCCAATGCCAAGGATGATGAACTGGGTAAAGAACCCTACCGTGAGGGAGGTCCGCGCCCCGTGGAGCAGCCGGCTGAAGGCGTCGCGCCCCAACTGGTCGGTGCCGAGCCAGTGATGCGCGCTGGGACCCTCGCTGATGGCGTCGTAGTTCTGCTTGACCGGGTTGTAGGGGCTCAGCAGTGGGGCAAACACGGCCGCAACGGCGAAGATAATAATGAGCGCCATGCCCGCCACGGCCAGCCGGTTGTGCGTCAGCCGCCTGAAGCCCAGGGCATAGATGCCCGCCGACCGGGAAGCGCCCTGGGTGGAGGGCGATGCTGACCCTGGCCGAGCCTCTTTCATAGCTTAGCCAAACCGTATCCTCGGGTCCACCAGGGAATAGAGGAGATCAACCAGAAGGTTCAGCAGGGCGATGACCCCTGCGTAGAACAGCACCGACCCCATGATGAGGCCATAGTCCCGTTGAAACACCCCCTGCACAAACAGGCGGCCTACCCCCGGGATAGAGAAAACCTGCTCAATGATGAAGGAGCCGGTCACCAGCGCCGCAAGCTCCGGCCCTGTAATGGTGAGCACGGGGATCAGGGCGTTCTTCAAGGCATGGCGATAGTAGACGACCGCGGGGGCAAGCCCCTTGGCATGAGCGGTGCGAATGTAGTCTTGCCCCAACACCTCCAGCATGGCAGCCCTGGCCACCCGGGCAATGTATGCCGTGGGCAATGCTGCCAGGGCGGCAGCGGGTAACACCAGTTGCTGTGGTTTTCCCCACCCGCCCGTGGGCAGCCAGTGAAGCTGAACAGCGAAAACGTAGATTAACAGGAAGGCCAGAATGAATCCCGGTATGGCGGCAAAGACCGTGGCAAACTGGACCGAAAGGTAGTCCATCCACGTGTTGTGCCGTATGGCGGCGACCATTCCCAGGGGAACGCCCACGCCGAGAGCGACCGTGAATGCCAGCAGCCCTATCGCGGCAGTTTTAGGAACCCCCTGGAGAATGATGGCGGTGACTGACCTGTCCTGGTAGATGTAGGAAACACCCAGGTCCCCTCTGAGGGTACGGCCCAAGAACACAACGTACTGTTTCCAGAGGGGGTCATCCAGCCCATACCGGCGGTTCAGGTTCTCAATAACGGCGGGCGCCAACTGTTTTTCCCTGCTCCACGGGCCCCCCGGGACCAGGTGCATAACCAGGAAGGTAATGAGAGAGATGCCTATCAGGACAGGCGCCATCCAGAGCAGCCGGCCAAGGAAGTACTTGCCCATGTCTCATGCCCAGCGACAACCGTTTTCTAGTGTAGTGTCTCGCAAATACCTCTGAGTTTCGCCGTCAATGGTTCCCTTCCCCCTGCCCGGGGGACTGAATAGTTTGGAATCTGGCGGCTCGCCGAGGGCGAACCGCCAGATTCCAAACAAAATAGCAAAAGCCCTGCGCGGAGCGAAGGGGCAAGTTTGCCGTTCAGTCAGGTGCATGCCTTCCAGATGTATGGTTATGTGAGAGACAGTAGACTAGCGAGGGGGGGAGGCGGTTGCCTCCCCCCTCCTGGTCGCCAGCCTATCTGCCAATGGTAACGTCAGTGTAGAAGAAGTCGCCGGGAACGGCGCCGTCCATGCCCGTGGTCTTGAAGTTGAGCACGTTGGGCTTCTTCAGCCATAGCCGCTCTCGGTAGTAGATTGGCGCCATGGGCGCATCGTTGACCACGATCTTGTGGGCCTGGTCCCATAGCTTCAGCCGCTGGGTCTCGTCCAGCTCCGTGGTGGCACGCTTGGCGATGGCGTCAAACTCCGGGTTGCTATACAGCATGTGGTTGTTGCCTGCCCCGGTGCCAAACAGCCCCGGAAGGAAGTTCTCCGGGTCCGGGTAGTCTGCGCCCCAACCCAGGAGAGCCCACTGGTGCTTGTTCTGCGTCAGGAACTGGCGGAAAGCCTTGGACTCCTGGGGGTCCAGCACGATGTCAATCCCCAGGTTCTCCTTCATCTGCCCCTGGAGGAACTGGGCAATAGTCCGGTTCCCTGTGCTGTCGGAGTAGCTGAAGGTGATGGCGGGCAGCCCCTTCGCCTCGGGGAAACCCGCCTGAGCCAGCAGTCCCTTGGCCTTGGCGGCGTCAAAGGCGTACTGCGCGCCGATGGAGGCATCGTAGCCCGGCATCCCCGGCGGGATCCATGCGGTGGCAGGCTTGCCCACGCCATTGCGTACCTTGTCCACAAAGGCGACCCGGTCCAAAGCAGTGGCGATGGCCTGGCGCACCAGCTTGTTGTCAAAGGGGGCCCTGGTCACATTGTACTGGAACGCAAAGACGGTCAGCTCGTTGAAGCGCAGCGTCTCCTTGGACAGCACCGGGTCGCTCAGGATGGCCTTTTCGTTGCCCGCCGGCACGGACACGAGGTCCATCTCCCCGTTCCTGTAGGCCAGCAATGCGGCGTTCTCGTCGGGCAGCAGCCTTAACACAATCGTCTGGAGGGTGGGCTTCTTGCCCCAGTACTTCGCGTTTGCTTCCAGGGTGATGTGGTCCTGGTGCACCCACTCCTTCAGGATAAAAGGGCCGTTGCCAATAAGGTTGCCTGCCTCAATCCATTTGTCTGCGTACTTTTCAATAACGTCCTGGCGCAGGGGGTACACAGGCCACAGCGCCATCTTGGGGAGGAAGGTAGGCTCGGGAGCGCTCAGCTTGACCTCCAGGGTGTAGTCGTCCACCGCCCGGACGCCAACCTTGTCCTTGAGGGCGGCCTTGGCCGCGGCATCCGACTTGGCAGAGCCGTTATACGCTTCAGCGCCAACGATGGAGTAGTAGAAGGAGGCGTAGTCCGCTGCCAAATCTGGGTCCAGCATGCGCTTGATGCTGTAGACGTAGTCCTTCGCCTTCACGGGCTGGCCGTCGCTCCATGTCCCTTCTTTCCGTAGCTTGAAGGTGTACGTCAGGCCGTCGGCGGAGATCCCTCCGTTGCCCACCGTGGGCACGGCCTCCGCGGCCAGGGCTTTCACCGACAGGTCCTGGTTGAAACCCAGGAGGCCATTGAACAGCGACTTCACTACAGTGACCTCTGTGGCGAAGGCTGTCCGGTTGGGGTCAAGGGTTGCAGGCTCACTGAGCAGATTGGCCCGAAGCTCCTGCTTGGCCGCCAGGGAAGGAGTCGGTGTGGCGGTGGGCACGGGTGTCACCGCCGGCGCCCTGGTGGCGGTCGGAGCGGCCGTAGGGGTGGGCTCGGCCCCGGCGCAGGCCGCCAGGCTTGCTGTCATGAGCAACGCCGCGGCCCACCAGATCACGGTCCACGTCATCCTTGGTAGAACGTGAGGATTCCTCATGGGATCACCCCCTTCATTGCACTGGTGACTACGAGGCTTGGGGCAGTTCGCTCAACACGAGCGTGGCTCCTGCTTCCCAATCGGCGGGAAGCATAGCACCACGGTCCTCAATTATCAAGGCGACTATCCCCCGGTGCACAGTACATCCTGTGTCAATCTGAGAGAGTCCTTCAGCCGAAGGACGACCGAATGAATCTCTTACCGGGCGAGGTTCTTCGCTGCGCTCGCCTTCGGCTCCTTCGCTCAGAGGTTGTGAAGAAATAGGCTAGCCAGCGACGGGCCGATGCCTCGGCCCTTGCGGAATGCGGTGGGTGTAAGGGATTCTTCGCGAAGCGGAATGCAGTGGAGAGCAAGAGCAGTCCGACCACTTCGCGCCAGAATGACAAATTGCTCCGCCAACCTTTTCTGGCATAACGCAGGCCATTTCTTCACAGGCTCTCGGAATCTTTCATGTCCCGATGGAATCGGGACACCCTCAAGGATGAAAAGCTGTTTGGCAATGGAGGGACGCGGGCTGCTGCCGCAGCCCTTTACGTAATGGCAGGGCTGATGAGTGATCCTTCAC
>JACQUH010000115.1 GCA_016210375.1 Chloroflexota bacterium | reverse complement strand
CCCCACCTCCCCACCTCCCCCAGGCGACGCGCCCTCCCCACCTGCGCCGCCGCCGACGCCCCTTGACGAGGCCCAAACGCCCACGCCCGCTCTGCCCAGAAAGGGCGGCGGCTGCTCCGGCGGTCTGCCAGCGCCTTTGCGCGCGGGCAGCAGGCAAACCGCCGCTGGCTTTCTGCCCCTGGGCTTGCTGGCGGCCGGTGGCCTGCTGTCCCTCCTCCGGCGCAGGGGACAGTAGCCGTGGCAAGCTTCCCCGTGCCTCTTCAACATCTCTTGGGAGCGCTGGCCCTGGCTCTCCTTGCCCCTGCCGCCTGCCAGCCGGCGCTCACAGCCACGCCTGCGCCTTCGCCCACCTTGGCCATGCCATCGCCGCCAGCGGACACGCCTGCCGCTGGGCTTCCTCCGACGGCGACGGCGACTCCTGCTCCTCCGCCAACACCAACCCCGGCTATCGCGCCTAGCCCGTCGCCGGAGCGGGACCGGGAGGAGCGCGTCGCCGGCGTCCCCAGGAGCCAGGCCCTGGTGCTGGCCGAGGGCGAGCCGCTGACCCTGGACCCAGCCCTTACCCTGGATGCCACCACTCAGCAATACGTGGCGCAGATTTTCAGCGGCCTCGTGCGCCTGGACGAAAACCTGCGCCTGGAGGCGGACCTAGCGGAGCGCTGGGAGATGCTGGATGGAGGCCGCCGGTACCGCTTCCATCTGCGCACCGAGGCCCGCTTTCACGACGGGCGCGGGGTCACCGCCGCCGACGTGGCCTTCTCCCTGGAGCGGGCCACAGACCCCTCCCTGGCCTCGCCCACGGCCTCCACCTACCTGGGGGACATCTTGGGCGCAGGGGACAGGCTGGCAGGCAAGTCCGCTGCCCTGGAGGGCGTTCGCGTCCTGGACGAGGCCACGCTGGAGATCGCAATAGACGCTCCCAAGCCCTTCTTCTTGGCAAAGCTCACCTACCCGGTGGCCCAGGTGGTGGACCGGGAGAACGTGGGGAGCGGCCCGGCATGGCAGCAGCGCCCCAACGGCGCTGGCCCCTTCCGGCTGAAGGCATGGGAGCGGGGAACCCACCTGGTGCTGGAGCGCAACCCAGACTTCTACAGACATACTCCCGGCGTCCGATACGTGGTGTTCCTGTTCCTGGCCGGGGAGCCACTGCGCCTGTACGAGCAGGGGCAGGTGGACGTTGCCCAGGTCGGCGCGGGGAGCCTGGACCGCGTGCTGGATGCCCAGAGCGGCCTTGCGCCTGAGCTGCGGGCCTACGGCGAGCTCTCCATCTTTTTCATCGGCTTCAACGCCCAGAGGCCGCCCTTTGACGACCCCCTGGTGCGGCGCGCCTTCGCCGCCGCCCTGGACGTGGGCCGCCTGGGGGAGCTATCGCACCAGGGGTACGGCCAGCGCGCCAGTGGGCTCCTGCCGCCTGGGATACCGGGCTACGACCCATCGGCGGTAAGCCCGCCCTATGACCCTGCCGAGGCCCGGCGTCTTCTGGCGGCGTCCCGCTACGGCGGCCCCGGTGGGCTCCCGCCGGTGGTCTACACCTCCTCCGGCCTGGACGAACTGGACGCCTCGCTGGCAGCGGCGATAGAGATGTGGCGACGTGAGCTGGGCGTGAGCGTTTCGGTCCGCCTGCTCCCTACTGGCGACTACTATGCTCACCTGCCTGAAGAGGTGGACAACCTCTTTAATTTCGGCTGGATCGCCGACTACCCAGACCCTGAGAACATCCTGGACGTGCTGTTTCACTCGGGCGCCGCGAACAACATCGGTGGGTATCGCAACCCCCAGGTTGACAGCCTCCTGGAGCAGGCCAGGACGGAGAAGGACCTGGCTTCCCGTATGGACCTGTACCGCCAGGCCCAGGGCCTGCTGCTCCAGGACGCCGCCGCGATCCCCCTGGGGCACGGCGTCAACTATGTGCTGGTGAAGCCCTATGTCCTGGACTACGCGCTGACTGCCCAGGGCATGCCCACCCTGGATCGGGTACGGCTCGCCCCATGAGGGGGATTCCATCCGATGCAGTGCGGCGGGCAAAAGACGAAAACCAGCACAGCCAACGGCAACGACGAGTCCTCAAATCCGCACGGCAAGCATTGGCCGCCTTTTTCAGGAAATATTCAGGCACTGTGCAAGGCCATCCCTCAATCCTTGGTGTAGACTGGGGACGACGGAGAAGGGTAAACCGACCTTCACAAGCACAGATAGGAGGAAGCCATGCGTACAGAAAAGGCGGCGTTCTCAGGCTGGGAGACCATCATGCTGATGGGGCCGCTGCCAGCCCTGGCGGCGGCAGCGGCGATGGTCCTGGTGGAGGGCATCCCGCTGTTCACGGTGCTGGCTGTCGCTCTGATCGCCTATGGCGTGCTGTTTGTCGGCGTCACCGAGGCGAGGCGCGCGGCGGCGGCAGAATCCCTGGCCCAGCAAAGGCCCGACCTGGAGCTGGTAGACATGGTGCCGACCCACGCCTTCGCCGCCATTCAGGTCACCCGGACAATGGGCGTGTGCCCCCTCGGGTTCCAGGAAGGCCACACTTGGGAGCTGGCCGATGGCCATCTGAGCCACCCCCTGTGCCGGCCCGCAGCGGCGGCGCTCTCCGGCGTCCTGGCGAATGGTGGCCAGCGCAGCGCCGTGGCCCTGGCCCACTGCCACTGCCCCCTGGGGATGAGGGACGTGGCTTTTACCGTGGCCTCCAGGGCGGCATAGCCGTGGCGTCTTGTCCCCTTTTCGCCATGCCTGAAACAGAGGAGCGGGGCCAACGAGGTTGGCCCCGACCCTTCGTTTCAGGCGGGTGGGTGCAACCACCCCCGCCTTCGCTCGCTATGGGCGTCCCCCCAGCACCGCCTTGGGCCAGAAGTAGTCGCTCTTGGGCACGCCGGGGGAGAACCCCCACACTCCCTGCGCATCGGGCCTGTAATGGTAGCTGGCATCGGCAATCTCCCGCTGCTCCCTCCAGGCGCGGCGGGCATTGGCGAAGTGATGGCGGAGGGACGGCTCGTCGTCCGCCTCAACCTCCAGGACCCGCATCTCCGGGCGGTAGATACTCATGGTCAACCCCTGCTTTAGGCTCTTCTCCTGACAAAAGGCAGCTTCTATTGTAAGCTCTAGTGAGCCAAGATTTGAACCTGATTTCTCAAGCATGGGTTGTAGCTTGTGTGAGAACCTGGGCACGGCCCCCTGATGGTCACTATGAAACTATCTCAAAATGGATTTTCCCACCCCAGCCTGAAGGCTGGGGCATGATGCCGCCCCCTTCAGGGGGCGGTGCCAAAGCGACT
>JACQUH010000114.1 GCA_016210375.1 Chloroflexota bacterium | reverse complement strand
TCAAACCAATCTTCTCCCCCTTCCCCTGCGGGAAGGGTGAGCCAGAGGGGGTTAGGTCGGAACCAAATTGGCAGGTTAGTTCGTCAATAACCATAAGGATGGGGCATGATGCAACCCCCTTCAGGGGGCGGTGCCGAAAGAGTTTTGAGATAGTTTCTGAGTATGACGCGGGCGACCGTAGGGGCGAGGCGTGCCTCGCCCCTACGGCTGTTTACATCCTGGTCCCGGCGGGCTGCTGCTGGGGCGGCGGGGCCGCCGGCGCCGGGTTGGGGATGCCCTGGGTGAGAGAGCTGGGCATGATGGTGTCCAGCTCATCCAGGGTCCAGCGCCCGTCCTTGTGGATGACGCGAGAGACGTGGCGGGGGGAGTAGAGGGTCATGGGGAGGCCAGAGGTACCGATGACCTGCCCCGTGATGTTCCTGGCCGCCTCGGTGCAGAGATACACCACCTTGGGGGCGTTACGCTCGGGGTCTCGGGGGCTCTCCACCTCCTGTACCTCCTGCTGGCGCGTGGTGATACCCCGCTGGGCGCGGATCTCCCGGGCCGTGTCGGGGATGCCCTGGGTCATGCGAGTGTCGCCCCCGGGGTACACGGCGTTGACGGTGATGCCGTAAGGCGCCAGCTCTCTGGCCAACGCGCGGCAGAGGCCCACCTGCCCCTCCTTGGCCGAGGCGTAGTTAGCCTGGCCGGAGTTGCCCAGGCCAGAGCCCGAGGAGAAGATGACGATGCGGCCATACCGCTGGCGGATCATGTGAGGCGCCACGTTGCGGACCATGTGGAAGGCCCCGTTCAGGTGGACCCGCAACACCGCGTCCCACTCCTCCTCTGTCATGTTGAAGACCATGCGGTCCCGCAGGATGCCCGCCGCGTGGCACAGGATATCCACCTTGCCAAAGCTGTCCAGGGCGGCCTGCACCATCTTGCCCGCCCCTTCCACGGTAGCCACGGAGTCGTAGTTCGAGACTGCTCTGCCACCTTCGGCCTTAATGGCGTTGGCCACAGTGTCCGCCGGCCCCGTGGACTGACCACGGCCATCCACCGAGCCGCCAATATCGTTGACCACCACCGCTGCGCCCTCTCGGGCCAGCCACCGGCACACGCCTGTGCCGATGCCGCCGCCGCCGCCCGTGACGATTGCTACCCGTCCTGCCAGCCTGTTGCCCACGTTGGCACCCCTTCTTGTTGCTCTGGTTTCTGCCTGCCGCTGCTCCCTCTGGGGGAGCGGGGCGTCATCGCCGTATCAGCGCCAGCCCCTGTGACGCCACATGTCGTAGGAGATGATGCGGGGCACGAGGTCGTCCAGGGCTTCCATGCTGAAGAGGCCCCGGTCGTAGATGGCCCGCTCCACCTCCGGGTTCGTGTAAAGGTAGACGTCGCCTCCCCGGACGCCGAAGACGTAGCCGTTGGCGTTGGGCGAGGCGTCGGAGCAGAGGTACGCCACCAGGGGCGCCACGTTCTCCGGGTCGTCCGGCGTCCCTGCCCCCTGCCAGTACTCTCTCGGGTCCCTGGGAGAAGGCACGCCGAGGCCGGCGCGCCGGTCCGGGTTGTCGGCCCAGGGTCCTCCCTGGCGGTACATGTCCACCATCCCCGAGGACAGGCGGGTGGCCGCGACGGGAGAGACGGCATTGCAGGTGATGCCGTAGCGGCCCATGTCCCGGGCGATGGTCCGGGTCATGCCCACGATGCCCTCGGAGGCCGCGGCGAAGTTGGACATACCGATGGCCCCCATGCCCGCGTCGGAAGTGATGTTGACAATACGCCCGCTGCGCTGCTGGCGGAAGAGGATGCAGGCGAACTTGGTGGGCGTGAACACCGCCTTCAGGGAGCCTCGGATCACGGCGTCAAAATCCTCCGGCGTCATCTCCCAGATAAGGCGGTCGCGGCGAATGCCCACGCTGTTTACCAGCACGTCCAGCCGGTGGTACGTATCCACCGCCTTCTGGACCAAGGCCTCGCCGCCGGCCATGGCGGACACGTCCTGGTAGCTAGCCACGGCGGCCCCACCCCTGGCCCTGATTTCCGCGACGACTTGGTCCGCCGGGACAGGGGAAGACCCCGTACCGTCTACATCGCACCCCAGGTCGTTCACCACCACCGACGCCCTCTCCTCCGCCAGGAGCAAGGCCACGGCGCGACCAATGCCCCGGCCTCCGCCGGAGACTACGGCCACCTTACCTTCAAAGCGGTTCCCCATGTTTGCCTCCCCTCGCGGTAGAAAAGGTTCGCAGCCCATGCGCCCAGCCCGCGGCCCGATTATACACAACAGACCCTGCGGGGGCTAGCCTGCCGGCCAGCGTCTTAGCAGGCAGCACCCCCGGCGAGGTGGCCCAGGGTCTTTCGGTTCTCCGAGCCCTCGTGGGAGAAACCCTGTCACCACGGCCCAAAGGGTGTTGAGAAAAGAATCTGCCATTTGGGTTCCGACCTAACCCCCTCTGGCTCCCCCTTCCCACACGGGAAGGGGGAGAAGATTGGTTTGAGACGTTGTTATGCGGCTCAGCCGCAAAACAACCTCTCTTCAGAATATTGTCCCCCAGTCCACCCAGGAGAGGGGGATTACAGGGGGAGAGGTTGGGTCTCATTTCATTGTAATTAGTCAATGACTATAAGGCTGTGGCATCCGATTGCAGGTTTGACGCCGCACACTTTTGGGCGCGGCCATCTGGCACAGAACCGAAAGGCCCTGCCAGGTGACCTCGCCCTGCTACCCAACGCAGTAAAATATGCCATAATGAGGGCTGCGCCTGGCGCAAAAGGCAGCAAAATCTCTAGCAGGAGCAGCATCCTATGGGCCTCATCCTCAAGCTCCTGGTGGCTTTCCTAGCCGCCGCCCTTATCCTCGTGTTTGCCGCGGTGGCCGCCGTGGCCCTGGGCATAGTCAAGACCCCCAAGCTGGTCAGCATGGAGAGCGCCTGGGGTAAGGCGACGACGGAGGAGACCCAGGTGATTACCACCGTCGTTGTGGACAATCCCAACTCTTTCGGCCTTGGCCTCAGCAACGCCAGTATACAAGCCGAGGTGAGCCTGAACGATGTGGCGCTGGGCCAGGGGACCCTGCAAAACGTCAGGGTACCCAAGGGGGTGTCCACCTTTCGGGTGGTGACCACCCTGGACAACGCCCGGATCCCCGCGTGGTGGACGACCCACGTCGCCAATGGGGAGAGGTCGGAGCTACACATCAAGGCACGGGGGGTCCTGCGCGTCTTCGGACGCGCCATTCGGATATGGTCGCCCACGCTTACCAGGGCCGTGGAGACGGACCTCCTGACGGCGGCCAGCAGCAAGGAACCCCAGTCCCTTTCCATCGGCCCCAGGGGCGTCATCATCAAGTCCCGTCAGTTCCAGTGGGGCGCGGTAACTCCCAGGCTCACCGACGTAGAGGCCACCTTCGTGCTGCGCAATAACAACCCATACCCTATCGCCCTCCGCCGCGTGGACATCGGCGGCACCATGAACAGCATCGCCGTGTTGCAAGGCACGGAGGACGGGACGCACTGGCTGGTGCCCGGCGAGGACACCACCGTGCAGGTGAGAGCCGTGTTCCAGAACAGCCGCCTCCAGGAATGGTGGCCCACCCACATCCAGGCGGGCGAGGTCACCCAGGTGGCCATCACCGCCGGCGCGGTGGCGGAGTTTACGCCGCCGGAGGGTGGCGTCCAGAGCACCTCCCTCCCGCTGCTGGCTTACCAGGACCAGATGCGGACGAACCTTCTGGGCAAGTAGCACAACCGACGGCTGGGCCACGGCCGTAGGGGCGATGCATGCGTCGCCTGGGTTCCCGTCTCTGCAGGGGCACACCCACGTGTCTGCCCTGTCCCTTGGGATTGGGCGGGCACACCAATGCCACACCCTTCACGGTGCGGTGCTGGGCGGCGAGTTAGCTACTTGAGGGCTTCAGCCTGTTTCTTTCGTACAAGGAAGACGAAGGTTCGCTCCGCATCAGCCAATCCTTTCTCGCTTGACTCTGTTTGCGAAGCAACAAAGGTATCAAAAGCAACCTGGTAGTTCCCCCATGCGGTGACGAGTTCACTGTCGCCGGTTGCTTCCGTCGCGGTCTTGATGGCAGCCAAGCTTTCCAAAATATGGGCGGCAGTAGCTGAGTATGCGATTGACTCATATGCGTTGGCTACGTGAGCCAGCCAAGCAGCCTTGTTGAGCTTGGCCTGGGCAGTGGTGGCTTTGTCCAGGTCGGTCTTGAGTGCCCAGGTGCTCTGGGCCGCCTTAAGCTTGTCCAGGTCGGTCATGGCGAAGGAGAAGGTGTTCTCCAGAGCGCTGAGGCTCTGCTTGGTCTTGCTCAGGTCAGAAGAGGCGGCGCCGACATCCTGCTTGAGCTTGGTGGCGTCGGCCTGGGTGGTGGTTAGGCCACTCTTCAGCGTGCCTATGTCCACCTGGGCGGTGGAGAGGCCGCTCTTCAGCCCGTTCACATCAGTTTGAGCGGTGGTGAGGCCGCCCTTCAGCGTACCCACGTCTGCTTGGGCGGCTGCAAGATTGGTCTTCAGCGTGCCTACATCCACCTGGGCGGTGGAGAGGCCGCTCTTCAGCGTACCCACGTCTGTTTGGGCGGTTGCAAGGTTGGTCTTCAGCGTGCTCGCCTCCGCCCGCGCCCCTTCCAGGTCTTTGGTCAGTCCATCCAGCTTTTGTTGAAGGGTTGCCAGTTGGGTCTGGGTCTGCTCCAAGTCGCCTTTGGAGGCACATGCCGTGCTGAGAAGCAAAAGGCCAATGAACAACAGGACAGAACCAAGATGTCGTACGGCCATTTTCCACCTCCCGTATGATTTCGGCCAGAGCATTAACGGGCCTTTAAGATGGAACTCTAGCGCGGGGGGGGGAGAGATGTCAATACATCGTGGCGGAAAAAGGCGATTACGGTGGGTACCCCAAGTTGCGGCCTGGATGGGCGCGTGGCGGGTACATCGGGCAGCGGTTGCAGGGGGCGAAGCGGATGGGGTAAGGGTACGTGTAGGGGCACGACATGTCGTGCCCTTACGGGGGTTGCCGCAAGAGGCGCCCCGGCCTGAAATCGTAGGGGCGACCCGGCGGGTGGCCCCTACACGCCGTGGATCTGTCACAAACCCAGAAGTATCCTTAGCCGCTCTTCAACTTCAGCTATGGTATCGGGTGAAACCGTGCCCCAACGCTCCATGAGGCGGTGGCGGGATAGAGACCGGATGTCCTCGCATTTGATGTAGCTCCGCAGTTTCAATCCACCCTCAGGGGGAGCAACCTCTACGTGCAGGGGTATGCCTCTGGCCGTCGTGGTCAGAGGCACGACAACCACCAACTCCGCTGGCCCCTGGCTGAACAGGTCAACGGATACGACCAGGGCCGGACGGACCCCCGCTTGTTCATGACCGCGAGTGGGGTCCAGGCTGACCAGCCATAGATCCCCGCGTGAGGGAAGGGGAGAGGTCACTGGTCACCCTCAAGGCCATCGGCTAACGTTTGCTCCCAGGCGCGCCGCTCCTTTGTTTCCTCAGCCCATAGTTCCGGCTTGACTTTCAGCGCGGCATAGGCCCTGTTTGTCTGCTCCAGGACCCAACGTCGCCTATACGCCTCCACTGCCTTGGAAAGGACCAACTGCATAGGCTCGTTTGACTGTCGGGCTAGTTGCTGTAGCACATCACGAGTCTTTTGGCTAACTCTGACTGTGGTTGTCTCGGCCATGTGTCCCCCCTTGTAGATGGAATTGTAGAGAGAGTCGTCTATACAGTCAAGTCATGGATTGCTGGGTATGCTCTGCCATCCTCCCCTTCCCCAAAGAAGAACATATATTCTAGCATGGCGTCATCACATCCAACCCAAGGAGGTCACTGCCATGCCCCTTACCCTCGCAGAAGCCGTCAAGCTCTCTAACGACCTGCTCCTGGCGGGCGTCATTGAGACCATCGTCAAGGAGAGCCCGGTGCTCCAGGCCCTGCCTTTCATTGAGATCACGGGGAACGGTCTCACCTACAACCGGGAGAACGCGGCACCCACCGCCGCTTTCTACACCGTGGGCGACGCCTGGGCCGAGGACACGCCTACCTTCACCCAGGTCAACACCGCCCTGGCCATCCTGGGCGGCGACGCCGACGTGGACAACCAACAGATAGCTTCCAGTCTAGCTACCTACCCCTGCCAAAACAGATTGGAGGCGTCTCCGCCTCTAATCTCCCCTCTAGGGCC
>JACQUH010000119.1 GCA_016210375.1 Chloroflexota bacterium | reverse complement strand
GGTGAACGGCCAGGCTGGATATACCTTCCTTGCGCATGCGGAAGACAACGGTGAGCCCGGGAGAAACGACCGATTCGGAATCAGGGTATTCAACTCCTCGGGCGTCATGATCTACAGCGCGTTTGGCACACTGGGGAATGGTGGCCCTGGCGGAGGGAACATCAAGTTGCATCCGCCATGCGACAAGCAATAAGCCACGGGCTTTGCGCTGTAGTCCGATAACATTGGGTGAGATGCCGGAGGCTCTTATGAGGGCCCCGGCATCTTCCCTAAATGGAAATCTGGGGCGTATTTTTTCGATATTCGGCTAATCGTAAGGAGGGCAAGGCAATGGCAACGATGGTAGCTCGTGCGTCAAAACCGCCGGTAGCCCACCGCGTGATCAAGGATCTGAATCCACCCGAGCGAATCCTTATGGGGCCGGGGCCCAGTAACATCCATCCCAGGGTGCTGCAGGCCATGACCAAGCCGCTTCTGCACCACCTGGACCCCGACTTCATCCACATGATGGATGAGGTAGCGGAGATGCTCCAGCAGGTGTTCGGCGCCAGCGGAGGATTCACTTTACCTGTTTCAGGCACCGGCTCGGCAGGGATGGAGGCCGGCCTGGCCAACTTGCTGGAGCCCGGGGCAGTGACGGCAGGGTGGTGTCAACACCTGGCGAATTTGGTGGAGACTTAATCTTGGTCATCGCTGACCCTTCTAACCTTGCCAGGCTAGACGCGCTTTCCCAAACGCTGAGAGCGGAGCAGCTTGCGAACTACGCACTCTACTTATTTGTCAATGACCAAGAATAGGCCCTGTCGACAATGGGCCTTGGCAACCTTTTTGCCGGTTGAAGGAGTGTTGGCTCCGCAGGTCCCGACTCGGTCGGGACGACCAACCGGTTAACAGCCGGCCGCTCTACCGCTGAGCTACTGCGGAGTGCTATCGCTTGTCCTATCAGCAACGCAAGGTAGTCTTCACAACTTCGAAGGAGGCCGTTTTCTCGAATACTCTCCACTGGTCAGTTCCGTACGAGACGCGCCAGGCACCTTTGCCCTCATACCACGCTTGCCAGCCGGCAGATTCCCTCGCGTACCTTTGGCATGTACTACTACTGCTCCGGGACAACCATGTCTTTATAACAGCAGTCGCCTCAGCCGAGCTTAGTGACGGGGTGTCCGGGGTTGAGGTGGGCGTCGGCGATGGTGAGGTACAGGCCATGACCAACATGACCATGGCAAGTAAGAGAAGGGCGCAGTTTCTTGCATGCCCACTTGGGAAGCTGAGCTTATCCATACTTTCTTTCCTTGACCTCACTCCTCCATTGTCTTGCAGCTTTCAACATCGGAAATGTCTCTTTTTGCCAGGGTTTTGCTGAATTCTCCCTACGTGTGCGTCTAGGGGCCATTCCCCGACAAGACCAGGCATCGCTACTACCACCGCTGCCCCCATTAGGACAGGCATCACAGATTCCCATGCCACGGCAATATTCCTCGGACCGAGTTTAGCGCAGTAGCTGTCTAAAGCTTCAGCAAAAGCGCTAACAAAGCTCCTAGCAAGACATTAAGCAACAAGAACACAAGCGTTGCCTCTGAACTAACCACAAATGCATAGAGCGTTTGGAACTGATGCCCTTTGAGCAGATGCGGTCCGGCATCCAGACAGACGCGTGCATCACCGGTTGGTGCGAGCAGGATTTTCTGTGTTCTGTATTTCAGGGTACCTCCTGGCCTTAGGCCAGAAACATCAACTAGGAAGTTTATTGTGGTTTGATCTGAAAATTCGATATAGAAATTCAGCTTGGGTTCAGGCTGGTTGGTGGATTCCGGCTGGGGTGCTGTGACCTTCTTAATCAGGATGTCAAAGCTGGGGTGAGTGGCCTGAAAGAACAGAGGGAATCTTGACCATCTCCTAAGCCACCACCCCGGTCTAGCGGTGACCTCCCAGTCCTGGTGGCTAACTTTCTGCCTGGCTGGCAATTTACACGCTCACCATTTGTCGAAAAGAAAGTGCTCGACGGTTCTGTCTTTTGTCCATAATTGGCTCCGCAGGTAGGATTCGAACCTACGACCAACCGGTTAACAGCCGGCCGCTCTACCACTGAGCTACTGCGGAGTGCTACAGCCCATTCTATCCCAGCCGTCCAGACACCGCAACGACGGCCCTCGTGCGCCGTCTTGTCCTGCTACTCTCCCTTGCGGGCCAGGAAGTCCTTGAAGCCCTCGCGCGGGTTCACCGGGCGCATCCAGGTGGTGGTGGCGTCTCGCTCCATCTGATAGCGGTCCGGGAAGCCCGCCCCGATTCCCTGGTGCAGCAGGCGTTTGATCCCCTGCACCATGACGGGGTGGCTATCGGCGATCATCCCCGCCATGGCCTTGGCCTCCTCCATCAGCCTCTCCGATGCCACCAGCTTGTTCAGCAGGCCAATCTGGAGGGCCTCCTCAGCGAAGACCTCCCGCCCGGTGAACATCAGCTCCTTGGCCTTGGGCAGGCCAACGATGAGGGGCAGGCTCCAGGTAGAGTTGACCTGGCCGTAGCTGGCAGCCAGGAAGCGGAAACTGGTCTTCTCGCAGCCGATGCGGATGTCCAGGCAGGAGGAGAGGAGGGCGGCCCCGCCGTAGGCGATGCCGTTGATGGCGCCAATGGTGGGTTTGCGGTAGTTGGCGACGTGCCAGGTCCAGGGGGCGCCGGCGCTCTGGCGGCGCGCTCGCTCCTGGGGCGTGAGGTCGGCGTTGGCCACCTGCTCTTTGATGTCGCCGCCGGCAGAGAAGTCCCTGCCCGCGCCGGTGATGATGACGACCCGCACATCGTCGTCTATCTCCAAGAGGGTGAGGGCCTCCTCCATCTCCTGGCGCAGGGCCGAGTTGAGGGCGTTGAGGGCCTGGGGCCGGTTCAGGGTGAGGACGGCCATGGGGCCGTCCCGCTCCAGGTGGATGCTGGTGTAGGCCACAGGGCACCTCCGCAAAGGACTGGGCGGCGATAGAGGCACAATGGTAAATTATAGGCGGGCCTGGTTTGGAGGGTCAAGGAACTTGAGCCAGCCTCTCCTTTGGTGTAGGGTATCAGCACCAAACGAACAGCGGAGGTGGAGCCAATGACAGCGCCTTACGTTTCCAGGGCAGCGGTGATGACCACGGGGGGCATGGTGTGCTCCACTTCGCCCCTGGCGGCTTCGGCGGGCTTGCGGGTGCTGGCCGAGGGCGGCAATGCCTTTGACGCCGCCATCGCCACCGCGGCGGTGGAGGCGGTCACGGTGCCGGCCATGTGCGGCTTCGGCGGCGAGACCTTCGTCATCCTGTACCACGCCAGGACCGGCAAGTTCACCGGCATCAGCTCCACAGGGCCCTCCCCCAGGCGCGCCACGCCGGCCTTCTTCCGTTCCAGGGGCCTCACCTCCATGCCCAACCTGGGGCCGTTGGCCGTTTCGCCTCCCGGCGAGGCGGCGGCCTACCAGTACCTGTGCGACCATTTTGGCACGCAGCCCCTGGCCAAGCTCCTGGAGCCGGCCATCGGCTACGCTGAGGAGGGGCACCCCCTTTCACCCCGGATGGGCCGCATCTTCGGGGGCAGCGTGGAGAAGGTGGCGGCCTTCCCATCGTCGGCCAGGGTGTTCCTGAAGAGGGACGGGAAGCCCTACGGCGCAGGCGACGTTCTCGTCAATAAGGACCTGGCCCGCAGCATCAAGCGCATTGCCCAGGGTGGCGCCGAGGAGTTCTACCGCGGCGGCCTGGCCCGGGACATCGCTGGGGCCTTCCGTGAGGCCGGTGGCATCCTTGACGAGGAGGCCTTGGGGAGCCAGGAGATTGAGGTCTACGAGCCTATCTCCACGACGTACCGGGGCTACACGGTGTTGGAGAACCGCCCGCCCTCCCAGGGCATGATACTGCTGGAGATGCTGAACGTTCTGGAAGGGTATGACATGGCCTCCCTGGGGCACCTGAGCGCCGAAGGCATCCACCTGATGATTGAGGCCAAGAAGCTGGCTTTCGCCGACCGCAACGCCTATCTGGGGGATCCCCGGCAGGTGAGCATCCCCCTGGATACCCTCATTGCAAAGGGACACGCCGCCCGCCGTCGCGCCCATATTAACAGGAAGCGCGCCGCTACGTCGGTATCCCCTGAGCCCCTGGTTCCCGCCGGGGCCGACACCAGCTACTTCTGTGTGGCGGACAAAGAGGGCAACGCCGTCTCCTTCATCCATAGCCTCTACGCCGCCTTTGGCTCGGGATTTATTGCCGAGGGCACGGGCATCGTCTTCAACAACCGGCAGTACGGGTTCCGTCTCCAGGAAGGACACCCCAACACCGTGGCCCCGGGCAAGCGGCCCATGCACACCCTCAACGCCTTCATGATGGCGAAGGACGGCAGGCCCTTCCTGGTGGCGGGTACGCCGGGGGCGGATTTTCAGGTGCAGGGCAACACCCAGCTCATTACGGGCATTGTGGACTATGGCCTGGGCCCGCAGGAGGTGGTGGATGCTCCGCGATGGGTAAGCGAGCCAGGCAGCTCCCCGGATACTCTGGGACGCCCCTTCTCGGTGCTGTTGGAGCCGCGTATGCCGGCGGAGGTGGCTCGCACGCTGGAGGAGATGGGACACGCCATCACCTGGGGTCAGGAGGGGATCAGCCACGGCATCGTGCAGCTTATCCAGCTTGACCACAAGCGGGGCGTCAAGATCGGCGCTTCGGACCCCAGGGGCGATGGCCACGCTGGGGCCATCTGACGCAAGAAGAATTGTTGGAATGGTTGTGATGCGGCTTTGCCGCATCACAACCATTCCTTAGACCAGAGTCCCCCTCTCCTAGGGGGAGAGGGGGACCACAGGGGGAGAGGTCAGAACCACGGCAGCCCTAGTATTTGGTTGATTACAACAAAGAGGCCGTTCTCGGGGCGAGAATGGCTGCTAGCCGATCCCCAGCTTCTCCTTGTAGTCCAGGTCAAAGTCCGTGATCATTCCCATGTCCTTTTGCTGCTGCAAGCCGCCGCGCTGTCTGGGGGGTGGGGCTGTGTCCACAGGAGAGGCGCCAATGGCCCCCTTTTCGTAGAGCCCTTCCACCTCGTCCTCGGGATGCCCCAGAAGATCGTGCAGGACATACGCGTTGTGCTCGCCCAGAGTTGGAGCGGAATGGCGGATCGTGAGGTCGTTCAAGGATGACTTCCACGGCCTGCCGGCATAGGGCCGGACCCCCACCGCGGGCTCTGTGGGGTAGTCAAGCAGTTCAAAGTAACCACGGGCCTTAATCTGCGGGTCCAGCAAGAAGTCCTTTCCGCTGAGCACCGCCCCTGCCGGGACACCTGCCTTCTGGAGCTTGTGCATCAGCTCATAGGAGTCCTGGTCCCTGGTCCACTGAGCAATCCGCTCGTCCAACTCGTCATGGTGGTCTCGTCGTCCCAAGACCGTCTTGTACTTGGCATCCCGTGCCCACGCTGGATTGCCTGCCACCTGCACAAAGGACTGCCACTCCTCGTCTGAGGTCACGCCGATAACAATCCATCTGTCATTGCCCTTGCAGGGATAGCAGCCTTGAGGGGCATAGGCGGGATTGCGCGCGCCCCATCGTTCCCCATTGCGGCCGGTCATCTGATATTCCAGCACGGTCTCCGCTGTGTTCTGGGAGCACGCCTCCAGCATGGAGTGGTCAATGAACTGGCCTTTCCCTGTCCGGTTGCGGTAAATGAGAGCAGCCGATATGGCCCCGGCTATGTTCATGGCGCAGGCGGTGTCAAAGTAGTTCTGTCCAACGCGGGAAGGCTGCCCATGGAAGTAGCCGGTGTAGTTGGCCAGGCCCGTCAGGCACTCCACGGCCTGGGCCAGCCCGGGATAGTCGCGCCAGGGGCCAGTGTGCCCCCATCCGGTGTTGGACAGCGCGATGATATCGGGCTTGATCTTCTTGAGACCAGCGTAGTCAAACCCCCATCTTCCCATGACCTCGCGTGTGAAGTTGTCGCACACCACGTCGCTAACCCGTACCAGCTCTCTGAAGGCGTCAAGCCCTTCCCGCGACTGGAGGTTGAGGGCGAGGCTCTTCTTGCCCCGGTGCATCCAGTTGAAATTGCCCGAGGTGTTCCAGTACCGCTCCGTGGTTCTCCCATCGGGTTGCGGCCCTCCCGTTCGGGTGTCCAGGCGGGAGCAGGGGTCAATACGGATGACCTCTGCCCCCAGGTCTGCCAGGAGGCCCCCGCCTAGTGGCAGGGCTATGATGACCGAGAGCTCTATGATCCGGATGCCTTCCAACGGCAATGGCATGTTAAATCACCCCCGTTTTGCGGAGATAGACCAGGTCGCGGTTTGAGTAGTTCAGGAGCTGACCGTACACCTCCTGGTTGTGCTGGCCCAGGGTGGGCGCCGGACGTTGGAACCGTATTGGCGACTCAGACATGGTGTACCAGCGGCCAGGGTAGGTGTAGGTTCCTGCCACAGGGTGGTCAAGGGTTACAAAGTAATCCCTTGCATGCAGTTGCTCATTGTTAAGCAACTCCTGCGGGGTCTGCACCATGCTGACAATGGTGCGGCGTCCTGCGCCTCCCCCTGGGCTGCTGCCCCGCGCCACGGTGCGGCCCATCCCCCGGTGGAAGAGCGGTTCCTTGTCCAGCTCAAGGGTCCTCGCATACACCATCCGCTCTACTTTACTCTCCGTGGCGGGGTCCGTCGCGTGGTACTTGGGGTCGTTCAGCTCGGGCATGTCCAATAGCTCGGCCAGGATGCCGAGAGACTCGGGCCGAGAACCTCCCGGCGCCGAGAACGATACCCAGCCGTTCTTGGCGGGGAAGAGCGCGGGGATGCCGAGGGCAACAGGAGAGAAGAATTTCTTATATTCGGCCTTCGGGCCTCTCCCCGTGACGGCTCCCATGTAGGCGTACAGGTTGTTGGTGCCGGCCAGGCTGAAGTTCATTGACTCCATGATGGAGTGGTCAATGTGTTGGCCGTTGCCATCGCGCTGCTGCTGATAGATTGCGGCGAGGGTGGCGGCGGTGGCGGTCCGTCCAGCGGTCTTCTGGGCTTGCTCCAGGGCGTGGCCCAGCGGCTCGCGTTCGTACACCCCGCTGATGTGCATGATCACGCCCATGGCGTACAGCACAAGGTCTGTGGCCTTGTAGTCACGATAGGGGCCCTCCTGGCCAAAGTTGGTGATAGAGGTCATCACCAGCCGAGGGTTTAGCTCGGACAGCTCTCGGTAGGAAAGCCCCAGGGAGGGCAGCACGCGGGGTGCAAAGTTCTCAACCACCACGTCTGCCCATTTCACGAGCTCTTTGAGGATGGCCTTCCCCGATTCCGTCTTGAGGTTGAGGGTCACTCCCCGCTTGTTCATGTTGAGAAAAAGGAATAGGCCGCTCTTCTCCGGGTGAGGGATGTCGTCGGGGAAGGGGCCGTACTTCCGCAGGGGGTCCCCCCCGTCTGGGCGCTCAATCTTTATAACATCCGCTCCCAGGTCAGCCAGCACCCGGGAGCACCACGGCCCCGCGATGTAGTGGCCCAGATCCAGCACCTTGACGCCCTGCAATGCATCTTCCATATGACAGCTCCAAACTGAGTCTTCCGAGACAGATTTACGATACCCGGGAGCCAACGACAGTCAGCAGAGAGGGCAAGCCCCTTTACCTCGCGGTAACAGGGAACTTGCCCTCACCGGATTCGCCGAATGGCTGAACTTTGGGTTGGCTCCCCGTGGCTGCTTCAGCACATGGGTGAAGCGGTCCCTCTTCCCATGAGCCAACCCACCAGAGGGGCACAACCTTTATCGTGGCCCTGCGAACACAGTAGGCACCGGCTTTCCGCCTCGTATGGGCAGGATCACCGTGGCGGTGCCAGGGCAGGAGATCTCGCCCTTCTGGTTTTCCACCTTGACGTCCAGGTCCACGTAGCCCAGGCCGTCGTTGACGTACTTCTTGGTGACCTTGCCAGAAGCGACGAGGGTGTGGCCGGGATAGTCCATGGCCCGGTGCTGGCATCCCAGCTTCTTGAGGAAGCCTTCCTCCCCCATCCAGTTGGTGAGCATCACAGAAAGCATAGCATTCTTGACAGGGCCGTTTATAAGGACGTCGGAATAGCCATGTTCAATGCACCACTTGTTGTCCTGGTGCAGTTTCTCGAAGTTCTCCACAGAGGAGGAGAACTTGATGATCAGGGGCAATCCCAACGGCCCCCGCTTGAAGGGGGGGATTTCCATTCCTTCAGAGACATCGTCCCAGTAGACTTGCTCAACCATAAATGACTGCCTCCTTCGCACAGGTTGTAACCGAACCCCAGGGGCTACCCGCTAGGACCGCGGCGTGGGGATCAGCCGCAAGGTGTCCTGCCGGCCCACGGCCACGACCTCGCTGCGCTGGTTGGTGTAAACGGTCTCGGCGCGGACGATGATGATGGTCTGTGCGCGCCCGGTGCGCTGGACGAGGTCGGCCAGGTAGGCGTGCTGGGTGATAGTGTCCCCCAACTTGACGGGGCGGAACCACTCGGACTCGTTGCCGCCATTGCCGCCGCCACGGGCGCCGGGGATTGGGACCGGCGGTGCGGCTGCCTCCCCCATCAAGCCTTCGTCGTCAAAGGGGGCGCGGATGACGCAGATAGGAGGGGCGCAAAGCTCTCCCCAGCGGCTGTTGCGGGCGTACTCAATGTCGGCGTATATGGGCTTTTCCTCGTAGGTGGCCTGGCCGAACCGGCGAACGGTGGACCTGTCCAGGGGGAAGGGCCAGGAAACTGGCTCACCCTTGGTGCCAATCACGGCCTTGGCTTCATCAGGGATCATGTTGCCCCCGGTGGGGGCGGGGGCAGAAGCGCCTCCTCCCTCGCCGCCTTCGCCCCGCCGGCTGCGAGCAGGCCCTGGCCTGGCGTTGGCCAGGTTGCTGACCACCTTTTTACCCCAGTCGGAGAGGGGGTATTCAATGGGCGCTGGAGGGCCGCCGCGCCGGGGAAGGACGACTGTCGCCGTGCCTGGGCAGCTAATCTCATCCCGCTCGTTGCGCAGGCCAACCTCCAGGTCTGCGCAAAGCAGGCCGCCGTCCTCATAGGTCCTGGTCACCTTGCCAAAGCCGGTAAAGACAGCGTCGTGGTAGTCCCAGCCTCGGTGCTGGCACATGAGCTTCTTCAGGTAGCCGCCCTCGCCCACCCACTGGTCTACATAGGAGATGAGGATGGCGTTCTTCAGCGGCCCGTTGAGGACGACATCCCGGTAGCCGTTGGCAGTGCACCACTTGTAGTCGGTGTGCAGCGCGCCGTAGGTCTCCCATGCGGAGCAGAAGCGCACGGTGTCGCAGCTATCAACCGGCCCCACCACTCGGTTGGGCAGCTCGGTGCCTACGGAGATGTCGTCAAAATAGGTCTGTTTAGTGATCCTGGGTGTTTGGACATGCCACGTCATTATCGCACTCCTTTTTCACTCAAGGCGGATACCGCTGGACAAACACCATCTGCGGTCGCCCAGAGGTTAGTTCATACGAATACCGGACCCCCGCATGATAGCTACCAGCTCTCCCCGCTGGTTCCGGAACTCGGTTTCAGTGGTAGAAACGACCATGGGACCGCTGCGACCTGTACGCTGGACGATATCGCTGATACGGGCCTTCCAGGTAAGCGTATCCCCTAGACAGAAGGGGCGATACCACTCTATCTCACTTCCGGCGTTGACCCCCCGGCGCAGGCCCTCAATGCGCACGGCGGGCGCGCCTCCGGGCCGCAGCTCTTCGGGGTGCTCGTGCTGCCATTCCTCTATGATCTGCGCAAAGGCGATGGGATAGGCTGCCACGAAGAAGGGCGGCGCGATGAGCCCGCCATACTTGGACCTCCTGGCGTACTCTTCATCACGGTACAGCGGGTTCTCGTCATCGGTCGCCAGCACGTAGCGCCGGAGCGACATGCGGTCAAGGGGTTCCGGCCAGCTTGCCGGCGGGCCTCCCTGCCCGATCTGGGCCTTCACTTCAGGCGTAACATAGACCTTCTGTTCCTGGCTTTCTGTAGTCATCCTCACGCTCCTTCAGGTTGGCTTAACGGCGCCTCTTACCGTCCGCGCAGGCGCGGATCAATCACATCCCGTATCGCATCGCCAAACAGGTTGAAGCCCAGCACCAGGAGGCCAATGGCCAGGCCGGGGAAGACGACGAGCCACGGAGCCACGATGACGTACCGGCCCGCCGCTCCGCTGAGCATCTGGCCCCAGGACGGATGGGGAGCCGGCACTCCCAGACCGAGGAAGCTCAGAGTGGCCTCGGCGAGAATGGCTCCCCCCAGCCCGGCGCTGGCCAACACCAACCAGGGCGAAAAGACGTTTGGCAGCAGGTGGCGCACCATTATCCTCGTGTTGGAGGCGCCAATGGCCCTCGCTGCCTCAATATAGGCGGTTTCTTTCAGGGACAGGACGACGCCTCGGATGACGCGCGTTGTGCGAGGCCAGATACCAATGGCGATCGCGAAGATGACCTTCTCCATCCCCACGCCGAGGCCCGCCATCAGGGCCAGGGCGAAGAGCAGGCTGGGGAACGCCATCACAACCTCGGTGGCCCGCTGAATGACAGCATCTACCATACCGCCGTAATGGCCGCTCACCACGCCTAGTATGAGCCCTACACCCTGCCCCAGTAAGACCGCGGAGAATCCTACCTCCAGGGACACCTTTGACCCATAGACGATCCGGCTCCACATATCCCGCCCCAGGTTATCGGTACCAAAGAGGAAGGACCATGTCGGCCCTTCCAGAACGTGGTCATAGTTCTGGGTGAAGGGACCCGGCACGGTTATGAAGGGGGCCAAGACTGCCATCGCGAAGAAAAGTAATACGAAAGCAAGGCCCACGCCACCCAGCGGCTTCCGCTTGTAGAAGGTCGCTGTGGTCCTGTATGAGCTGTTCAAGAGGCGGCCTGGAGAGAACTGACGCCCCACGCCGGCCTGAGCGGTTGTGGCTCGGAGGTTCATTGTTTTTCCCCCTTCTTTAGCTAACCCTGATGCGTGGATCAAGCCACCCATAGCTCATGTCTACGAGCAAGTTGATGACAACGAATACTCCCGCCAGCAGAAACACCGCCGCCTGGGTGACCGGGAGGTCCCGGGAGTGAATAGCCTCCAGGGTCAATGAGCCAACTCCCGGCAGCGAGAAGATGGATTCCAGGACTACCGTGCCGCCCAAGAGACCGCCAAAAGAGAGAGCGATAACGGTAATGACGGGGATCAGAGCGTTCCGCAGCGCATGTCGCACGAGGATGGTCTGCTCCCCAAGCCCCTTTGCTCGCGCTGTCCTCACGTAGTCCTCCCGCAAGACCTCCAGCATGGAAGACCGCGTCAAGCGTGACACGATGGCCATCTGGTGAGAAGCCAGGATAAGGGCCGGGATCGCCATCTGTTTCAACGTGTCCATGGGGTTTTGCCAAATGACATTGTAGCCGATGGGCGGCATCCACTCAAAGAGATGGACGCCAATGAGCAGGGCCATCAGGGCGAGCCAGAAGGTGGGAAACGCCAGGAAGAAGATGGCGGTGACCCGGGAGATGTAGTCGCCCCATGTATCTTGTTTCACGGCGGAGATAATGCCCAGGGGCAGCCCGAAGATGGTTCCCAGCACGGTACCCCCGACGGCTAGCTGGAGCGTGACGGGGAAACGGTGGAACATCTCGGGGGCAACGGCGGCGTTAAGCCAGACTGACTCCCCGAAATCCAACCGGATCAACCCCCATATCCAGTTGAGGTACTGCATATAGAGGGGCACATCCAGGCCCATGATGTGGCGTATGCGCTCCACGTCCTCGGGCCGCAGCCCCGTTCCGGCTCCTTCGCGCCCTACCAGGAAGAACAGGGCGAGGTCTCCCGGCAGGACCCGCAGGAGCAGGAACACAAGCAATGTAGCCGCCCAGATGGAGAAAATACCGTAGATGCCTCGTCTAGCGAGGAAGGCGCTCATGGTTGCTCCTTACCTATACTGCCCTGCTAGTAGAAGGGTCCCATGGCCGAATGGCCTGGGCCGAGATTGATCTGTTGTTGCTTTAGACATCCCTATGTCGGGTCCCGCCACCAGGTCTCCTTGCGGTGCTCGGTGTACCAGGAGCGGTACCACTGGGGCTGGCCTGCCGCCTGGGGATGGGGGTGCACGTACGTCCACCAGACCCACCCATCTATGGCCCGTGGGGCAGGGACGTACGTGAACTGCTCGCGGAGGAGGTAGTCCTCCATCTGCCGGGCCAGGGTGAATCGCTTGGCCGGGTCGCTCTCCGAGGACATGGCCGGGAACATGGCGTCAAACTTCGCGTCGCAGAAGCCCGTCCAGTTCCGGGAGGCCTTGCAGAGCCAGTACTGGCCGTAGAGCTCGTCGGGGTCCAGGAGCTGCTGGGCATAGCCGTAGTACTGGACGGTATAGTCTAGCCG
>JACQUH010000112.1 GCA_016210375.1 Chloroflexota bacterium | reverse complement strand
CGACGTCCTCTTCGTGTGTGTCCACAACGCGGGCCGCAGCCAGATGGCCAGGGCCCTCTTCAACCGCGAGGCCCAGCGTCGCGGCCTGGCCTATCGCGCCGAATGCGCAGGCACCGAGCCTGGCGACCACATCCACGCCAATGTGGCCCAGGCCATGGGCGAGATCGGCCTGGACCTATCCCGGGAGCAGCCCAGGCTCCTGACGAACGACATGGTGCAAAAAGCGATGCGAGTTATCACTATGGGGTGCCAGGTGGACGCCGAGAAGTGCCCCGCCGTCTTCATCAAGGGTGTGGAGGACTGGGGCCTGCCCGATCCCAGGGACCGGCCCTTGACCGAGGTGCGCGCCATACGCGACGCCATCCAGCGCCGGGTGGAGGACCTGCTGGGGGAGCTTGCCAAAACGCCCGCCGAGCCATAGGCTGTAGGGGCGTTGTAGTTGTAGGGGCGCAGCATACTGCGCCCCTACAACAGCCTATCCCCCCGGCAGGCATCCCTTGGAACAGCAGCCTCAAACCTCAGACCGCCTCTGGGAGATCAACCGCCTTGCCTGGCGCGGGGACCCCAGGACGGCCATCCCCCTGTACGACGAGGCCATCCGCCAGGACCCGGCCTCGGCCCAGGCCTACGCCTTCCGTGGCCTGGCCTACCGCCGCCTGGGAGACATGGCCCACGCGCTCCGCGACTGTGACCGTGCCCTGGAGCTGGAGCCGGCCTTCGCCATGGGGTATGTCATCCGGGGCTCCACCCACCGGGAGGCGGGCGACCTGGAGCGGGCCGTCGCCGACTACTCCCAGGCGATCCAGTGCGACCCCGGCTACGCCGCCGCCTACGCCAACCGGGCCGCTGTCTATGACTTGCTGGGCCGCCACGAGGAGGCGGCCGCCGACTACACCCGCGCCATTGAGCGGAACCCCCAGTACGCCGCCGCCTACAACAACCGGGGCCTGTGCCTTGCCGAGCTGGGCCGTCACGAGGAGGCTATCGCCGACTATGGCCAAGCCGTTGCCCTGGACCCCGACGACCCCTCCGCCTACTACAACCGGGGGCTCGCTTACGCCGCCCTGGGCCGGCAGGATAGCGCGCTGGAGGACTACGACGCCGCCATCGCCCTGGACGACCAGGACGCCGGCCTGTACGTGAACCGGGGGGCCGCCTGCGACGCCCTGGGCCTGACCCAGGACGCCATCTACGACTACAGCCAGGCGATCCAACTGGACCCGGGGCTTTACCAGGCCCACTACAACCGGGGCCTGTGCTACGCCGAGATGGGCGAACACCATCTGGCGGTGCAGGACTTGACCCTTGCCATCAGTCTGGCCCCCGACGACCCCGACGCATACCGCGCCCGTGGCGACGCCTACGCGGACCTGGGGGAAACGAAGATGGCAGAGGCGGACTACCAGAAAGCAGAAAGGCTGAGGTGAAGGTCCCATGACACGGCCTTTGATCCTTGGAGTCAGTCAGTCGGCCTGTCGTCACGTCCTGGAACCTTTGCCCCCCATTTCCAAAGCCTGACCGCTCCGCTATCATACGTCTGCCCTATGAACCTCAGTCGCACGAAGGAGCCCTCATGAACGTTACCGAAGCTATTGCTCACACCCTCAAGGCGGAAGGAGTAGAGTGGGTATCCTGTTTCCCCTCCAACCCCCTGATTGAGTCGCTTGCCAAGGAGGGCGTGCGGCTCATTGCCTTCCGCCACGAGCGCGGGGGCGGCATGGCCGCCGACGGCTACAGCCGCATGGGCGACCGCCAGCGGTTTGGGGTCTTCACCATGCAGAGCCAGGCTGGGGCTGAAAACTCTATGGGCGCCCTCAGCCAGGCCTACGCCGATAATGTCCCCGTGCTGTACCTCCCCGGCGCGCCTCCCCTGGACCGCCTCAGCATCCGCCCGGACTTCTGGGCGGGAAGGGTGTACCAGGGCATCTCCAAGCAGGCAGAGACCATCTTCCGGGCGGACCAGACCTACAGCGTCATGCGCCGGGCCTTCCACGCCCTGCGGAACGGGCGTCCCGGCCCCGTGGTGGTGGAGACCCCCAGCGACGTGGCAAGCCAGGCAGTGCCCGACGCGGCGCCTCCCTACAGGTCCCCCACCGTCATGCGGCAGGTGCCATCCCGCGGAGACATCCAGGATGCCGTCAAGGCCCTCCTTGGGGCGAAACGACCCGTCATCTGGGCCGGCCAGGGTGTGCTCATGAGCGGCGCCACCAGGGAGCTGAGGGAGCTGGCGGAGCTGCTGGAAACCCCCGTGTACACCTCCATGCCTGGCAAGTCCGCCATGGACGAGCGCCACCCCCTGGCCCTGGGCGCGGGCTCCAGCGCCACCACCCTGGCTGCCCGCACGTGGCTCCAGGAGTCCGACCTCCTCTTCGCCGTTGGCTCCAGCCTCACCATCACCGGCTACGCCCAGCGCATCCCGCCGGGCAAGTTCATCATCCACAACACCGTTAGCCAGGAGGACATCAACAAGGACCATGCGGCGGACATCGGCCTGGCGGGCGACGCCAGGGAGACGCTTCTTGCCATGATTGACGAGGTGAAGGCCCAGGCCGGCGAGAGCGGCCGCAAGGGGAAGACCACCGTGCCCGCCGAGGTCGCCAGGATCAAGGCCCAGTGGTACGAGGAGTGGATGCCCCTGCTCACCGACGACCAGGAGCCCATCAACCCGTACCGCGTCATCTGGGAGATTGACCGCACGCTGGACAGGGAGCGAAGCATCGTCACCCACGACGCCGGAGCGCCGCGGGACTCCATGGTACCCTTCTTTACCGCCACCGTGCCCCACAGCTACATAGGCTGGGGAAAGACCACCCACCTGGGATTCGGCATCCCCCTTATGATCGGCGCCAAGATGGCCTTCCCCGACCGCTTCTGCCTCAACTTCATGGGCGACGGCGCCTTTGGCATGTCGGGCATGGACGTGGAGACCTCCGCCCGGACCGGCGTGCCCATCACCACGGTCGTCCTGAACAACGGCCACATGGCCACGTACCCGGGCGGCTTTCCCACGGCGCGCCAGCAGTTCGGCGTCACCAACATGACCGGCGACTACGCCAAGATCGCCGAGGGCATGGGCGCCGTGGGCCTACGGGTGACGAGGCCCGCCGAGATTGCCCCCGCCCTGAGGCGTGCCCAGCAGCTCAACGCCGAGGGCAAGACGGTGCTCCTGGACATCAAGACCCGCGCCGAGGACCGGCGGTCGGGGCGGTAGGCCAGGTAAGACCTCTCCCTCTATAGTCCCCCTCTCCGCGACGGAGAGGGGGACGTGGCCGGCGGGTTCTACCGTGCGTGGTACAATCACCACGGAGGCCATATGGGAACGTTCAGCATTCCCCTTCAGGTATCTGGGCCAAGCAGGGCGAGATTCGTTAAAGTGGAGGCGCTGGTAGACACCGGCGCTTCACATACCCTTCTGCCCAGAGATGTGCTTGTTGAGCTGGGCATTGCCGTGATGGAACGCGTCCCCTTCCAGCTCGCAGACGAGCGCACCGTAGAGTACGAAGTCGGAGAGGCCCGCCTACGCCTTGACGGCCGCGAGCGAACAACCCTGGTCATTTTTGGCCCCCCAGGGGCGATGCCCCTCCTGGGTGCGACGACGCTAGAGCTGTTCAACATGGCCGTAGACCCTGTACGCCGCCGCCTCGTGCCCGTTGCCGGCCTCCTGAAATAGCCAGCTCAACGCCGAGGGCAAGACGGTGCTCCTGGACATCAAGACCCGCGCCGAGGACAGGCGGTCAGGGCGGTAGGCGAGGGGATAAGACTGCCAGCGTAGTCGGGGCAGGGTTATCCTGCCCCCACTGGCAGGAGGTACATAGTGAACCTCAAAGAATTGCTTGACGCCTTTACGTCGCAACAGCTTGGGGAAGCGTTGTCGTCTCTGGGGGCAAGCACGGCAGGCACAAAGGCTGAGCGCATCCAACGCTTCTTAGGGGTAGCGGCGAAAGGCGACGAAGCCCTACCAGAGCTTCTTGACCATTCTTTCTCTTTGGAAGCTGTGAGGGATGTCTGCACCAAGTTAGGTGCCCCAACGGGTAGAAAAGCAACCATGATTGAGGGGATCACGGCTCTCCTCAATGATCCCGGCAGCCCCTCAAGGACAACGGCAAAAACGGAACGCCAGCCTGCCACCAGGCGGGCAGTTATTCAGGCACTCCGCCAGTACCGCGTGCCGCGCCGCAAAGCTAGGGATGAAAAAAGCGCGCAGGATGATTTAGCTGCTTACCTTGGTTCCCACTTTCTGGAGGTATTCTCGCAGTACAACCTAGGTGGTTACTTTGGGCTAAGGATTGACTTTGACATCGGCAACGGTCGGTTAGGCATTGAGTTGAAACTTGCAGAAGCGCTGCGGGGCGCTGCTGAAGCCCAGCGTTTTATCGGGCAGGCAGTCTACTACAAGCAGCGACGGTACGGGGAAAATCTGATAGTGGCAGTAGTTGGACAGGAGGACACGCTAAGCGACCCTGGTGTGAAAGAGACCTTGTCTTTTCTCAACGAGCTAGGGATTAGTTGCGTCCCTATCCCGACGATTTGAGTCTGGCATTCTCCCGCACTTCTGTCTGATGGCATAGTAGCCTGCGTTGGCTCACGGGAAGGAGTGGCTGGTACCATGTCCTCCAAGCACGATTTGTACACTATCATGACTGAGGAATGGGCTAGGGCCCCTCTTGACTATTTGGCCACAACGCACGGTGCCATCGTGTCTCGTTTTATGGGTTCTTTTAGATATGTTAGCCTGCATACTGAGAATGCGAAGACGTTTTCGTATGAGTTCGCTAGCATCTTACGAGATGCTTGCAGCGTGTTTGGGTCTTCTACCGCTGCCCTCATGCGGGCTTCAAGTCTTGGAAAGTATCATATACAAAACCCCAATATGGACAACTTCTTCAGTTTTTACTCCGAGTATTCACCCGACCTGTCAACAACGTATGTGGAAGTGAGAAGTCTCCCGGGAGCACTTAGACTTCAGCCCTTCTGGGATTGGAGACAGAACAATTCTCCAGTTTGGTGGAAAGCCTATAATAATATCAAGCACTCGGAATACGACCATATAAGAGAAGGGAACCTTCAGAACGCCACTAACGCCGTCGCCGCAGTTGAGACCCTTCTCCGGTGTGCGACTAACAACAGTAGAGGAACACAGTTATTTTCGCCCTGGGGTGGCCCCTGGAAGCCTGGACAGATGGGCACTGAACATATTCATAGGCTGTTTGAGCCGTAGGCCAGCACTTCCCTCACCCTTGCCACCACCTCAGCCCCCCAAAAGTTATCGTCCATAGGTTCCTTCGCTCCACCGCGCAACCTTCAGCGCCACCGCCAACGCTCGGTCGTCGTGGACATCGTACACAACCCGGTAGGGGCCCAACCATGATGCGCCAGTGCGCTCTTCTCCCCGTAGCTTCCGCACTCCCGCTGGACGCGGGTCCTTTGCTATCACAAGCACCACATCCCTTGCCGCATCTGCTAAACTGGGGCGGAAGCTTCAACCCCAGGAGGAACTCCATGCCCTTCATCGCCGAGAAAGACAGGCAGACCCTGAAGGACCGCTTTCGGCGCGACCTGAAGAAGGAGGTGAAGCTGCGCCTCTTCACCCAGCGCACCCTGGGCCTCACCATCCCCGGGCGCGAGTGCGCCACCTGCGAGGACACCCAGAAGCTCATGGGGGAGCTTGCCGAGCTTTCCCCCAAGCTGAAGCTGGAGGTCGTGGACTACTACTCCCAGGCCCAGGCCGTGAAGGAAGCGGGCGTGGAGCGCATCCCCGCTCTCGTGCTCACCGCAGGCGACGCGACAAACGTCAAGTTCTACGGCATTCCCCTGGGGCTGGAGTTCGCCGCCCTGCTGGAGAGCATCGTCACCCTCTCCCGCGGCGTCAGCCCCCTCAGCATGGAGACCCGCAAGAAGCTGAAGCAGGTGAAGGAGCCTGTGCACATCCAGGTGTTCGTGACGCCCACCTGACCGCACTGCCCGCCGTTGGCCCGTGTGGCCCACGCCCTGGCTATGGACAACCCCACAGTGCGCGCCGACGTGGTG
>JACQUH010000118.1 GCA_016210375.1 Chloroflexota bacterium | reverse complement strand
GCCTTGCCGCATCACGCCGATTCAAACCTATCTTCTCCCCCTTCCCATGCGGGAAGGGGGAGTCAGAGGGGGTTAGGTCAGAACCCAACGGACACTTTGTTTAGTCAAAGCCCTTCAGGAGGCGGTACAAGAGCGTTTTGAGATAGTTGCTAGGGTTGGCCAGAGCCGGAGACCTCGCCTTGCCCTGCGTGAGCTAACCTCTTCGGCCTGCCCCGCTGAGGGTCAATGCCAAAACAATCTGCCGATGCAGTTCGGACCCCACTCCGTAGCCCTCTCCTGAAGGGAGGGGGGAACTCTAATGGCGACTGTCAGCCTGCTTTGTCAATCGCCTTCAGGGTGTACTGCGGGGCTACCGTTTTCATCCCCAGTTGTGGCGCCGGCAACGGCATGAAGACCCCACCAGCCCTGGGGGCGGTTTCGCTCTTGCAGCCGGCGGACCACGTAGCCCAGGAAAGCGTCCCGGGCGGCCCTCTGGGGCCGAGAGCGGCTCCTCAAGACATAAAGCTGGCGAAGGCATGGCGGCCCCTGCACGTGCACTAGCCTCAGGCTGCCTGTGGCTAGCTCCTGCTGGACGGCGGCCCGGGAGAGCATCCCCAGACCGAACCCCGCACGGACTGCCCCCTTCAGCGCTTCATGGCTGCCAAACTCCACCACCGGGCCAGGGACCACCCCCAGGGACTCCAGGTACTGGGAGGCTATCTTGGCCGTGGCCGAGTCTGCCTCGCGGAACACGAAGGGCAGGCCCGCCAGCGACTCCGGGGCCACCTCTGCCCGCCCGGCCAGGGGGTGGTCCGGGGCGGCCACCAGGACAATCTCACTCTCCATAACAGGAATCGCCTCCAGGTCCGCCCTGCCCCCGTCGTCCCCCGTAAACCCCAGGTGCATGCGTCGCTCTAGCATCAGCTCCACGATACGCGAGGAGTTGCCCACGATCAGCTCCATGGACACCTGGGGATGGACCTCCCGGAACCCGGCCATAAGCTCGGGCAGGAGGTACTCCCAGATGGTGCTTGCCCCCAGGACCAGGTGGCCCGCGATGGTCCCCTGGAGGCCCGCCATCAACTCCTGCATCTCCTGGACTGAGCTCTCCACCCGCTTGGCCTGGCGCAGCAGGGCGTGGCCAGCCTCCGTGAGGGCGACCTTGTGGCCGTCCCGGATGAACAGTGGGGCGCCGGTGAGCCGCTCCAGCCGGCGTATGTGGCCGGAGACCGCAGGCTGGCTGATGCCCAGGCGGCGCGCCGCTCCGGAGTAGCTCAGGCACTCCGCCGCTTCTATGAAGGCACGGAGACGGTGAAGGTTGGCCAGCTCCGGAGGCAGGTTATAACTGGACATTTGGATCCTTCATTAGTTATTGATATTTGACATTATAGGTGTCCAGCCAAAGAATAGGAATGAGTGCTTGGCCTACCAACTGCGGTGGGCCGGGTCTGAGAAGCGGTGACCGCCTTAAGGACCACATGTGCGTCCGGGGCCAGGGACACCAGGAAAGAGAGCGCATGACCATACAGCTTGGCCTGGCAGTGAGTCTCCTCGCACTGGGAGGGGGAGTCGTGGCCGGGCTGCTGGGAATCAGCGGAGCGGTGCTCATGGTGCCACTGCTCTTGTACGCTCCGGCTCTCCTGGGCCTGGAGGCCCTGACCGTCAAGACCGTTGCGGCCCTGGCCATCGTCCAGGGCCTCTTCGCGGCCAGCGCTGGAATAGTGACCCATGGGAGGAACGGGTACTTGGACCGGCGGATCGCCGTCATCGGCGGGGCGTTCGTGGGTGCTGGCGCCCTGGTGGGAGGAGCCCTTTCGCGCTGGGCCCCCGATGTGCTGCTCCTGGCGGTCTTCGCCGTGGTGGCCACCTTGGCCGTCGCGCTTATGATGGCGTCCCAGCGCGGCTCCGGCGTGCCGGAGGACGGGTTTCAGTTCCATCGGCCGTGGCGGCTGGGGGTGTTCCTGCCGGAAGGTCTCACGGCCGGGATGGTGGGGGTCGGTGGCGGGTTCATCACCTTGCCCGTTCTCCACCGCATCTTTGGCGTGCCCCTTAGGGTAGCCATCGCCAGCGCGCTGGCCATGAGCTGGTTTGGGGCTTTCGCGGGCTTCTTGGGAAAGGCCATCACCGGCCAGGTACCGCTGCTGCTGTCCGTGGCGGTGGTGTTAGGCGCTGCGCCCGGCGCCTGGCTGGGGGCGTGGATCAGCACCCGCCTTTCGCGCCACTCTCTCCGATACCTTTTCGTGGCCCTCCTGGTCCTCATTGCCCTCAGCCTCTGGTGGCAGGTGTTCACAAGGCTGTGGGCGTGAAAGCGGCCGGGCTCGCTTGAAGGCATGTGCTTTCATAGCTCAGCGTTCTCATGCGAAAGCGTTCTCCGCCCCCTCGCGTCTGACTCGCCCAATAGAGCCTGTGGTCCTCTTATCCCAATACGAGAGGGGCGCGATGATCTGAAGAATTGGTGCGATGCGGCTTTGCCGCATCGCACCAATTCAAACCAACCTTCTCATCCTTTGCCGTGCAGGAAAGGCCTGTCCTTCGTCCCGATTCCATCGGGACGAAGGAGGGAGCCAGAGGGGGTTAGTTCAGCAGCCAATCGGCGGACTATTCTGCCAATGACCATATGCCGGGGTATCATGCCACCTTTTCAGGAGGCGGCGACATGAGGTATTTTAGGATAGCTTCAGGTTTTCTGTTCCTGTTGCAGGTCCTGCTATAGTAAGAAGACCCTGGCACAGTGCGGGGTCTCACACTGTCCAGAATAGCAGAATGAGCACGCGAGAGAAAGCACGCAACGGTCAGCGGGGTTTGACACGGCTGGAGATCATTATCGTCGTGATGGTTCTGGCGTCCTTGACGCTTTTCGTGGTCCCGGTGGTCTCCGGCGCCATCAGCTCATTCCGGGACCAGGGGAAGGAAGGCGACATCAGGAACGTGGAGGCAAGCCTCGGCCGCTACCGTTCGGACAACGGGGATGTTCTGCCCATACTCGGGGCCGCCAATCCGACCAGGGCCCTCGTGGACGCAGACGGCGACGGCGTCATCAGGGTGAAGGTGAACACGACCTTCCCCGACCCCACCGGCTTCCCCGCCGACTCAACGGCAGACGTGGTGTGCGGCGACGGCAGCACGACGATGGCCGATTCTCTCGCCCAGTGCTTCGGCGCCCTGGACCTTGCTGGTAAGCTCATCCCCACCTACCTCAACGGTGCCCCTCGTCACTCGTCGGAGGCTGTGACGGCAGCCGCTGACGCCTCCGGCTCCACCGCCGACCTGGTCATCACTGGTGCGGACAGCTCCGGCAACAGCATTGAGCTGTACCTGGATGCCAACATCACACGCGGCGACGGACTCCAGGTCTGGAACGTGGACAGGGACGGCAAGGTTGTCCTGCTCAAGAGTGATGCCGAGTACGGCGCGTCCTAGCGCGGTACTTCTAACGCTCCGCCGGCCTGCTAGACCTGACCCCCTTCCCGCACGGGCATCCCGATGATGGTCGTTGACAAGATAATCTGCCGTTTGGATTCCGACCTAACCCCTGTGGCTCCCTCCTTCGCTCCGCTCAAGGACAGGCTCTTCCCGCATAGGAAGGGGGAGAAGATAGGACTGAAACGGTGTGATGCGGCAGAGCCGCATCACACCGTTTCTACAGAACATAGTCCCCCTCTCCTGGGAGGAAAGAGGGACTACAGGGGGAAAGGTCCAAGGCAGCACAGGTTACGCCGATAGCTTCGCATAGCCAGCGATACCTATGAATCGTTGCGCTAGCCTGGCGGAGGCGGCAGCGCTTTGCGGACCTGGCGCAAGAGGCTCGCCAGGAACAGCCCGATAAGCAAGCTACCCAGGCCCACCGCGACGGGCAAGAGCCAGGTGTACCGCTCCGTTAGTGGAACAGAGGGCTTGAGAGGCCCCGTAAAGTCGGGATTGAGCGTCTGTCCTCCCAGTACCCCTTGAGGCAGGTCCTCCGTGACCAGGTAAGGGAAAACACGCTCAAAGTCATAGACGGGAGCACGGGCCTGGGGGTTTCCATAGTAGAGCCGATAGGAAGCGCCCGGCTGCCCCTCGAAGATGAGCTTGCGAAGGAAATCATAGGCGCGGGCGGCCTCCACCGGCAGCGGCGGATTGTCCTGGTTCTGGATGGTTAGCCGGAAGTACCGGAAGGTCACCTCGGCAAAGCCAAGGGATAAGCTGCTGACCGAGATCTTGGGCGTGTGGTAGTCGTACACCGGCCCGCTTCCCACATAGGCCCATGTCTGAGCATCGTTGCTCCCCTCCACCTGTACTTCGCGGTAGAAGTTCTGCTGGGGCACCCTCAGCGCCAGCCGACTAATAGGGAGTCCTTTCGCGCCCACATCCAGGAGCACCACTGAGCGACGGGCCGCCGCGTCTTCCGTGCGGCCCGTGAGCGCCGCAGGCCATCCAACCTCCCGGGGCGGCAGCTCTTGCGAGGAGTAGACAGCGGCCCCCGTGACCTGAAGGGGTGGCTCCTCGCCGTCCAGGATGCGCACCCTCAGGTAGCGAGCGGTGCTGGACGGATAGCGGACCCTGGCGAGGCGCTGGTTTACACTGCGGTCGCGAAGCGTGAAGTCAAAGACCTGGCCATCGCTTTGAACGACGGCCCATCCCGAGGCATCGGCGCTGGTCTCCACCACCACCTGGCGCTGGAAGTTCTCGGAGGGCGTCTTTATCTCCACCTCATTGTGCAGGAGGCCTTCCTTTCCCAGGTCCACCACAAAGGTAGTGTACTGTCCCGGGACCACGCCCAGGTCTCTGAGGCTCCCGCCGACAGAGCTGCGCCGCTGCTCGCCCCGCTCCACCAGCAGCTTGTACGGCATCTCCTGTTGAGTGGCCTCCTCCACCACACGCAGGTCTCCTAGCCCAAGCGACGCGCCCTCAAAGACCTGGGCGTCAGGGACGATCTCCGCCAGGGCGCTCTCGCCCAGCGACGATGGGAGAGCAACCTGCTTGTACCAGCGCCACTGGCCCAGGGAAAAATCGGCCAGGGACACCAGCGGCGCCAGGGCGACGCCCCAGAGGGTAACGACAGCTACCAGGAGCCGCCACGAGTGAGGGATCTCAGGCATCATCTCTTGCCTCCGGGGACCCCTTGCTGAAGAGGAAGCCCCGAATAGCGCCGCTGTAGCGCTGATAGGCCAGGCCGGTGCCCAGGAGCAGCACTCCGAGAGTGACAAAAGCGGCCACACGATAACCCCGCTCTAGCAGGAACACATCAAAGGCGAACAGCTTGACGACAGGTATAGCCAGCAGCGCCAACCCCGCAAGCCTGATGGTGTTGGAACGCGCCACGAACCCCACTACGATGACACCCACCGCGTAGATCGCCCACAGGACCGTCAGGGTCAGATGCTTGGCGCTGTCCATGTCCGTCCGCAGCAGGTACTCGCGGCTGTCAAAGTATCGCCAGGCCTCCACGCTGAAGGCCCATATAGCCAGGACGTTGGCGGCCACCACCAGCACTGGCAGAGCGTAGGCTTCGCCGGGCAGCAGTGTATCCCGGCGCTTCGCCACCAGGAAGGCCGCAAAGATGACCACGGCCAGCAGCACCAGGAAGGTAGCGAAGGGATAGTTGAAGGCCGGATGGAAGGCAGCCGGGTCCACGTTCAGAGCCAGGGTATCCACCAGCACGAACTTCCCTACGGCCAGTGCCAGGAGGGCCAGGCCAGCCCACCGCAGGTACCTGGATCCCCGGGCCTGGGCCAGGGCCAGCAGGCCAAGAGCATAGACCCCCCACAGCACCGTCAGCGCAAGGAGCTTGCCGTTTTCGGCGTCCAGGTATGCCCGGCGAGGACTGGGCAAAGCAGCAAGGGCACGGGCATCAAAGTAGCGGATGGCCTCGGCGCTGAGAATCCAGAGAGTCAGCAGGTTGGCCACACCCAGCAGGAAGAGGCCCATTTGCCCCTCCCACTCCTGTACAACCCCTCGCCACCGGTGGTAGAGGTACCCGGCAGCGTAAAAGGCCGCGATGCCCACAACGAAGGTGGGGAAGCGGTCGTTGAAGAACAGGCGAAAGGCGGGGAGATAGACAAAGGTGTCAATCAGGAGCAGCCGGGCCAGGGCAATGGCGAGGACTCCCAGGCCGAAAGCCCGGGCCTGCCACGTCCCCAGTAGGAAGCCTACCCACACGAGAACGGCGCCCTCTGCAGCCCACGCCACCGTTATCCAGGAGCCGCTCAACTGAAGGGGCGCCGCCACGGTCAGAAAGACCAGCGCGATGGCCAGGGCAAAGAGGGCCACCTGGGGCGGTGCGCCGGAGCGCTTCAGGGCGCCGTAGCCCACCAGTCCATAGAACAGCGAGAGGGCCAGTGCGATGAAACCAAACCATGGACGGTAATCGTCCCACAGCAACAGGTAGGTGCTGCCAAAGAAGGCCAGCGCGTTCAGGGACATGAGGCCCATGTCCAGGTTGTTGGGCAGTCTCCTCCAGAGCAAGTGAAAAAGGGTTGTAGCGCCCACAAAGATCAGGAAGGTGGCCGTAAGCCCTAGTTCCATTCGTACAAGGTCTGCCGGAGCCACCTCCGCGATCATCGGGACGAATAGCCAGTAGGAGGCGATCAGTCCCACGAG
>JACQUH010000113.1 GCA_016210375.1 Chloroflexota bacterium | reverse complement strand
CCACATGGACCCACTCGTGCTCCTGCGTGTAACGAAAATGAGCTGGGTACATGAACGTCTTCTCCTGGGTTAGATCAATTCCGCGCTCGGCGATAGAACGGGGTCGGTACGATTTCGGCGGCGGTCCGATTGCCGCGAATTTCAATCTGAATCCGCTGGCCAACGCGGGCCAGTTCCGGCGGCAGATACGCGAGACCAATGCTTTTCTTGAGGTACGGGACGTAGGAGCCGCTGGTAACGCGGCCTACCTGCCGGGCTTCTCCAGCACCTGCAACCCACACCGGGGCGTCGTCGCGCGCGATGCCGCGATCCGTCATTTGGAAGCCGGCCAGAAGCATTAGAAGCCCGGCACGGGCCTGCTCCAGCAGCACGTTCCTGCCGAGGAACGGCCCCTTTTCCAGCTTGCAAATCCAGCGCAAGTTGCATTCGAGCGGCGTCGTATTCTCGTCCATGTCATGCCCGTAAAGAAGCAGTCCCGCTTCCAGGCGCAAGGTGTTGCGCGCTCCCAGTCCGCACGGGACCATTCCTTCCTTTTTCCCCGCTTCCAATAGCTCGTTCCAGATCCGTTCCGACTCGGCGACCGGCAGGTAAACCTCAAAGCCGTCCTCGCCCGTGTATCCGGTGCGGGCTACCAGGGCTGAGATGCCGGCCACGCTGGCCTGGGCGATGCGGAAGGGACGCAAAACCCTGGGAAGGCCCGGGGACAGGCGCTCCATGGCCCCTATGGTGGCTGGCCCCTGGAAGGCGATCATGCCCACCTCCAGGGTGCGGTCCTCCATGACCGCGCCAGGAAAGCGGGACTCCCGCCAGTGGGCCAACCAGGCCCAGACGGCGGAGCGGTTGGCGGCGTTGCAGACGAACAGGTACTCCTCGGGCCCCAGGCGATAGACGATGGCGTCGTCCAGGATGCCGCCGACCTCGGTGCACACCACGGTGTATCGCCCCTGGCCCTGGGCCAGCTTGGGGACATCGGCCGTCACCACCCAGTCAATGAGGAGGGCGCTCTGCGGCCCGCGGAGCCTGAAACGGCCCATGTGGGAGACGTCAAAAAGGCCAGCGGCGCTGCGCACGGCCCTGGCCTCGGCCAGGATGCCCTGGTGGTACTGGATGGGCATGTCCCAGCCGGCAAAGGGGACCATCTTGCCGCCCAGGGAGAGGTGGGTATCGTAGAGGGGGGTGCGGCTAAGCGCTTGGGTCATGGTGCATGGTGTCAGTGCGGTCTATGCATTGGGAGTAGGCAACTTGCCCTTTGCCTGCAATGCAGTCGCGTACCCTGCGCCCGTCATCGGGCACTCTACCAGATCAGCAAACTGAGGAGTTGAAAGAAGGGTCTGCTTGCGGATTTCGTGCAAAGTGCCCGCAGGAATATCGCCATGGTGTATATGGGGTAAAGTGATTCTGGTAATCTTCACACCCTGGCTGTAGTACCATCCGTTGCGTTCGCTCCCTTGCCCAAAGTAAATGCCCAGCTTGCGCTCCAGCGCATCTGTTACCTGGCGGTACGTGAATTGCTTAGGCATTGGTTTGGATGACCTGTCTCAGAGTCCTAAGCCACCGCTGCGGTAGGACGCCTAGCTGGGTAGGATGGGTGGATGAGAGGTCGTCAAACAGGTGAATAATCTCTGTCTTGAGTGTGTTGATGGCGTCGTTGGGTGTCTCACCCTCACCATACAGGTGAAGCTCGGGCCACGATGCAATTGCGGTGTCACCTGCCTCCTGAAGAACAACGTGAATTGCCTGCTTTAGCGGATGCCCGTCGTCAAGGTCATAGATCATTGTTGACTTGATAGTGCCCTGGCTCTCCATCTCTTGCAGTTTATCAATAACACTGTCCAAGAGGGCTTTCAGAGCCAGAATGTTATCTCCAGATGGAGTTCCGGGGATCGGGTAGGGGAATGAATCAACACCAGGGATGGCATTGATTTGTTCTTCCAATGCCTTTTCCATGTGGTATCCTCCATTACTTCGGTAACTTGCCGAGGTCTACCGCTGTTTGGATAGCCGCTTCTCTTTCTACAACGTAGAAATACGCGTCGAATTCGTTAGCCACACCTCTCATGGAGTGGATTGGGACGGGCGTCCCCCCGGCTTTCGCTGTTATGCGCAGCACTACAAGCCCAGGATAGACAAAGTACACTGTGAAGGGGACAACGATGGGTTGCAGGCTTGTGACTGCTGGAATTGTCACGGGAGCGACACCGGAGTGCATGGTGTGCATGAAAGGGGACTGGGTATTGAGATAGTACAAGCACGTTGGCTCCAGAGTTACGTTTAGTATGGAAGCCAGGCCTGGCCCAATTCCCACTGTAGCACGGCATTGAATCAACTTGCCGCGAACCCCCTCCCAATAATTCAGCGTGTAATCCCCAATGACCACCAGGTCATGAGTCAACTGGACTGTGATGGACTGCTGCGGTGTTTGCTGCGCCACGATAGCTGGCCCTCGTCCTTCGGAGCCAATCAATGCCACAAGGTCACCAGCCCAAGTTTACGGGCATGACCTCCATGCGTCAACACCGCGCTCCTCCACCAAGACTGGTCCTCTCTTCCCCTTGAGAGGTCACACAGCTACTGAACCTCTCGCCGCCTTGACCCTGGTTGCCCCTGGAGTAGAATGGGGCCGTTATTCGCCTATGGCCCCCGTGCCTGCCTCCGCCGTCCTCCGCCGGCGCGGGCGCTGGCGGAGTTGTCGTTGGGGCGATGTTCAGGGCTTCCATCTCCATGCGACGCACTTTGCTGCTGCTCCGGTCCGTTGACCCCTGGCTCGCTGTGGCCATGGGAATAGGGGCCTGGGTGCGGTTCAGCCGCGCCCCGGAGTTTGACAACCAGTACTACACCGCCACAGTTGCCTCCATGCTGCAGAGCCTGAGCAACTTCGTGTTCGGCTCCTTTGACCCCATGGGCGTTGTGACGGTGGACAAGCCTCCGGGCGCCTTCTGGGTCCAGGCGCTCTTCGCCTGGCTGTTCGGCGTCAGCCCATGGTCCGTGAATCTCCCGCAGGCCATCGCGGGGAGCCTAGCGCCGGGCATTCTCTACTTCCTGATGCGAAGGGAGTTCGGTCGTGTCTCGGCGGTGGCTGCAGCCTCGGTGCTGGTTGTCGTTCCCGCGAGCATCGTCATTGACAGCCGGAACGAGCCCGATGGCCTCCTCATCTTCGCCCTCCTGCTGGCGGCGGTGTGCATCGTTCGCGCCGCCGAGACGGGTAAGTGGCGCTGGCTTCTCGCCTTCGGTTTCTTCGTCGGCTTTGCCTTCAACGCAAAGATGCTGGTCGCCTTCGTCCCGCTGCCGGCCTTTCTGCTGTACTATCTCTTGCGCGCCCAGGCTTCGGTCCGCCAGCTTGCCTTCCGTGTTGCGGCAGCCATGGCGGTGCTCCTTGTGGTGTCCTTCAGTTGGGCTACCTTCGTTGCTCTCACGCCGGCTAGCGAGCGTCCCTACATTGGCTCAACGCGGGACAACTCTATCTGGACCCTGGTCTTCAGATACAATGGCCTGGACCGCTTCAACTCCTTCCTCGGTCCCCGGGCCACTCAGCCGCAGGCGGGAGCGATAGGCGGTCCGAACCCGCAGCCGGGCGGGCCGCTCCCCTACCAGCCCGGCCCGGGCGGGACCCCGCAGCAGCAGACCCCTCCGTACCAGCCCTCGGAAGTGTCACAAGGGCCTTCTCCGGCCAACGCCAACGCCAGCGACAGGGGCATCGCGGGGCTGTTCGCCAATCCCCTGGCGGCCCAGTTGGGGTGGCTGATGCCGGGGGCGGTGCTGACGCTGGCAGTTGCTCTGGCCAGCCTGCTACCGGAAGGCGTCTACCGGCGTCCTTTTCTCCTGCTCAGTGTTTTCAGAAACGCCCCTGGCGGCGCCGAGGCTATCCTGTGGACGGGCTGGTTCGTCACGGCGGCTCTGGTGTTCGGTGTGGCGGATGCCACGACGACCCACCCGTACTATCTTGCTGATATGGGTGTGCCCGTGGCGGCGGTGTTGGGCATTGGCTTTGGAGCGTTGTGGCAAGGGTTCCGGAGAGGCGTCTTGCTTGCCTGGACCGTGCCGCCGGCAGTCCTCGCCATCGCCGGCTACGAGGCATTGCTGTCCCAGGGGGCCGTGGGAGACCTCATCATGGGCATCGTCCTTATCACTGTCGTCCTTGCCTGCACCGTCATGGCCGCTGCGGTATGGAACAGGCTGACCGATACGCCCCTGGCGAGCTATGCCTTGGCGGCGGGGGCCGGTGCCTTGCTTATCATACCGCTGGTGTTCGGCCTGCATTTCGGGGGGAGAATAGCCGGCGCTGGCGTGGGCCAGGCGGGCCCCGCTCGGGGGCTGCCCGCTGGCCCGGACCCTCGGCGCGAACTAGCGATCGCAGCCTTCGTCCGCCAGGAAGGCGATGCTGGAAGCAGGTTTGCCATCGGAATGCTGAGTGCTCGGGAGGCTGCTCCTTTTATCATCCGAGGCATACCGGCAGTTGCCATCGGTGGATTCTCTGGAGGCGATCCCATATTCACTCTCGCGTCCTTTCGCTCCTTCGCTCAGCAAGGCAACTTGCGATATTTCTTGATGTCGCCAGGAGGGGAAGGGGCCGCCGGGCCGGCTGGCCGCCCCCAAATGCAACCAATCATCAATTACGTCCGGACCACGTGGCTGGACGTTTCAGACGGGGCAGGCCTCCCTCGCGGGAGCCTGTATAAGTACCAGGGACCCTAGGAGCCGTCTCAAGGCCTCTCTGCTATCTCCCCCACTAAAGAGGACCGCGCCTGCGAACTCCCCGCTGCGGCGTTCCACAGGGAACGTGGATTCCCTGGCGACGGGGGCAGACAGCAGAGGTTGGTGTATAATCCCCCAGGTAACTGGCCGATCCTACCAAGAGGAAAGTTAACCTTGTTTCAGGTATCGCTGCTGGGGAGAAGACGAAGCGTTTTTTACGGATGGGTCATCGTGGGGGTGGGGGTGGTCATCCAGATGCTCAGCAGCGGCGTGGGAGGGCAGGGACTTGGAGCATTCCTCCTTCCGTTAGAGAAGGAGTTTGGGTGGAGCAAGACCGCTCTGGCGGGAGGGCGGTCCTTGATGCAGTTGGAGAGTGGGCTCCTCGGTCCTCTGGAAGGATTCCTGGTTGACTGGTTGGGACCGAAGGTGATCATGGTGGTTGGTGCGGTGCTCTTTGGCCTCGGCATGGTTCTCTTGGGCACGGTCAACTCCCTGTGGTCCTATTACGTGGCGAACACGGTCCTTGCCATTGGTGGGAGCTTATCAGGCAGCATTGCCCTCTTCGTTGCCCTGAACAACTGGTTCCGGCGAAAGCGGACGCTGGCTATGGCGCTGTCACAGACGGGGAATGGCATTGCCGGTATTCTTGTTGTGCCTCTGCTGCTGTTTACCCTGGCTACTTTTGGTTGGCGTACTGCGGCCGTGGCTTCGGGGATATCCATTTGGGTGGTATGCATCCCGCTGGCCTTGCTGGTACGGCGGGACCCAGAGCCCTACGGTGCGTTCCCGGATGGCGTCTCCGCCCCAGCCGATTCCGCTGGGAGTCGCCAGGGCGATGGCCTTCGGGAGGCGGCAGGGCCGGGAGTTGATTTCACCCTCAAGGAAGCCCTCAGGACCCGCAGCTTCTGGTTCATCGGCCTGGGCCACGGCATGGCAGTGATGATTATCTCCGCAGTGACAGTCCACCAGTTCGCTCACGTTGAGCAGGACGTGGGTCTCTCGTCTTCCGCAGCCGCCCTCATGGTTGGAGTCATAGGCGTGGCGACGGTCCTTGGCCGCATCCTTGGAGGCATCCTGGGCGACCGAAACGACATGCGGTACCTGTCTGCAGGGGCCATGGTGGGGACATCCATAGCTCTTGTGATTTTTGCCCTGGCAACGGCCCTTTGGCATGTCCTCGTCTTTTCGGTGCTGTACGGCCTCTTCTGGGGCATGCGGGGTCCTATGATGAGCTCCATTCGCGGGCTGTACTTTGGGCGGACTTCGTTCGGTACGATCACCGGTGCGGCCGCAATCCTCACCACGGCTAGCTCCATGCTCGGTCCTATCTTTGCTGGCTACATGGCGGATACCCAAGGGAACTACGTCCAGGGGTTCCTTATCCTTGCGGTGGTAAGCGGCCTGGGTTCCGTCTTTTTTCTGTTGACCAGGCCGCCATCCGCGCCAGAGCGTACCTCAAGGGAGGTCCTGGCGCGCAAAGGGGACGGCTGACAAGCGATATGGAAGGAGCGCAGTTGCCAAGGGTCCGGTGGCCCCCTGCTTCAAGGAAGGCCAGGGCAAAGGCAACGGCGGGGCCATCCCCAGAAGTCTCTACGGTTACCCTCTTCGGGGGCTGAGCAGCCTCGTAGAGCAAGGGAGGTGCTGAAGTGAGGGCCATCAGAGTCCATTTCACAGCCACGGGAAGCGAGCTCCGAATGGAGGAGGTGCCCACGCCCCAGCCAGGGCCAGACCAGATCGTTATCAAGGCCCAGGCCATCGGCCTGAATCGTGCGGACCTGGGACGCCGGCGCACCGCTCCCCCGGGGCAACCGGAGCCGCCCGCTACGCCCGGCCTGGACGTGGCCGGCGCCGTGGAGGCCGTGGGCATTGATGTGCGGGGCTGGCGGCCCGGCGACCCGGTCACAGCCCTGGTGCGCGGCGCCTATGCAGAGTACGTATTGACCCGGGCTGTAACGGCCTACCGCCCGCCGAGCGGCATGAGCATCGTAGAGGCGGCTTCCCTGCCTTGCGTTTTCCTGACCGCCTGGTATGCCCTTACGAAGATGGCTGGCCTCAAGCCTGGGGAGACGGCGCTGATCCATGCAGCGGGCAGTGGCGTTGGCATGGCCGGCATCCAGATCGCCCGCGCCCTGGGCGCCCGTGTCTTGACCAGCGCCGGCAGCGACGCCCGGGTGGCCCGAGGGCGTCAGCTCGGCGCCGAGGCGGGGGTAAACTACTCCACGCAGGATGTGGCGGCGGAGCTCCATCACCTTACCGGAGGCCGAGGGGTGGATGTCGTGCTGGACTCGGTGGGTGGCCCTATCTTTGACGCCTCCCTCGGATCCCTGGCCCAGAGAGGGCGCATTGTCACTATCGGCGCCCCCGCGGGCCAGCGCGCCTCCTACGATGCAAACGCGCTGGCAGCAATGGGCCAGTGGGTCAAGCCCATGGGGGTCTTTAACGAGGCCCAGGAGGATGGGGAGCAAAGGGGATGGTCGCAGCTCAAGGCGTGGTTTGAGGAGGGGAAGCTCCACACCGTGGTCCAGCAGGTCTTGCCCTGGACCCAGGCGGAGGCAGCGCAGAAGCTCCTCACCGATCGCGCCGTCTTCGGCAAGATCGTGATGACGGTCGTCTAGCTCGGAGCAATCCGGGCCCTTGGGCCAGGGGACCGTCCGCCCCGCCGGGATGATTGACGGCGCCCGTGTTCCCATACTACTATGGCGCAAGCCCCAGGACGCGTGCTGGCTAGGCGAAGATTGTAGGAGGGGGGCGTCTCCTCTATTGACCGCAACATTATTGCTGGGAGGTTGCTATGACGCTCAGGCGGTGCCTTCTGGAACTGGGAACAGGAGTAGACCTGCATGGGTTGGACTCTACTAAGGCGGCGCGGCGGGCCGTGGCAGACGCTTTACGGCACAGCAGCGTGGCCTTCGCCGGGGTTTTCGGGTATGATCCGAGACTGATGTATGTGGAGGTCAACGTCGCCGTCCCGCGTCACGAGAACGTGAGACCTGGCGAGGTCCTCCTTGAGTTGCCCTACGGCATCAAGACCATCAACGTGATGGAAGGCGGGCTAGAGCTCTCCGATGGCGACGGCGGCGATTCAACGATCATGGCGAACGCAGCAATCATCGTGAGCCTGGATGTGCCGGACTAGGCGGCACAGTAGGAGTGCAACGCCACCGGTAGAGGCCGAAACCGTGGGAGGTGCACAGCGCACGCCGTCGGCCTCTTCATGATAAGCAGGGGACGGGATTTGAACCCGTGACGACCTGCTTGGAAGATAGCCCGCTCTTTGTGGTGTGCTTCCAGACAGGGCAACCAATCTTGAGCACGTCCAGTTATGGTGTCAAAAAGCCCTTGCCCCCAGCTAGGCAAAGCGAAGGCCCCAGGCAATCCCTGGGGCCTTTTTACGCCCGTCTACCGTCTAGGCTTGCTCCCTGAATGCCCGGTACGACGACGCACGGCGTGGAGAGTACCAGGTGGTGAGCACCTGGACGCTAGATCGCCTCGGCCGCGAGGGGCTGCAGCCAACCCTGGAAGTAGTGAGCGGCCTGGGGAAGTCTGGCTGCCAGGTGGTGAGCCTTTAATGACTCTAGGTCAAAGATCCCGCGATTGGTGCGCCAGTAAGGCCGTCAAGGGTCGTTGGCTGATCATCTGATACACGCGCTCCATTTCATCGTCATTGTCGTTATCAAACAAGTAAGGCCTGACCCAAATGCCACCAAGGGCAGCGGGAACTTCTGGATAGTCGTCTATGACCAGGTCTGGCCTGACTGGTAGGTCCAGTCGTTCCCTGGCTTCAACAAAGCTGTTAAGCGGCTTGACAAAACAATCTGTCACGTATGGGTCGAGTTTGTGCTGTCGCACTTCTGTCCATCGGATGCCTGTCCCTGACCATACGTACAGCGTATGCCCGTCAGCCTTGAGGCGTTGCATTATTTCTCTAGCGCCTGGACGCAGTCCGCCGTCCATGCCCAAAAGCGTATAGTCCATATCGAAGAAGATATTCAACGATGGGACATTGCCTTGGGAATCTTCCATTTCTTCTCTATCAACTTAGGCCGGAGTTGTGGCAGCCGGATGTTCCCTCATCCCGCCGCTGCTACGCTCGGGATCATCGGCGACAGGTCCCCCAACACATAGCGCCCCTCAATAACCCCCATAGGCCAATAGCCCAGCCGCCACACTTCCATCAACGGTTCGAAGGGATCTGGCGGCAAGAGATGAGAACCCATGAGGTACTCGGCCGCTCGGGCGGCATCCGCGGCGGCGGCCCCAGATACTATTCCTATGGTCACCTTGATGGAATAAGCCATGTCCCTCCACGCGTGGTCTCGGAAAGATGGCCAAGGTGTTGAACCCTTCCAGTTCGTCCTCGCCAAGTCCCATGCAGTACCCGTTGATCTCGCCTCCATGCCCCGCCAGGCGGCTTCCCATGCCGAGGAGGCGGCCCAAGGGCTTGCCCAAGTCATCCACGGAAGGCTCAGCGCGTGCCACGCACTACAGGCGCCCACTCTTGTGGCGGGCCGAAACCCCTTCCGTACCATGGAAGTGGCAGCCTGCCAGTCGTGGAACCTGCATATCTGGATAGGCACTTCCGTCCAGCCCCAAACCGCCAGGCGTTGCTGGTACTTGCCTGCGGCGCCCACAGCGGCGCTGTGGGACTGGGCGCCCTTGAGCCAGGGCATGTGCTCCAACTGCAGCAGAAATGACACCACCTCAGCACCGCTTTGGCCAAACACCAGTCCACTATCCACTTCACGCAACAGCCGGACCCTTTCGCAGCGTACCTTCTCATCATCCTCAGCGACTATTGGTCCGACCGGCTCGGCCTCGAAAAGGCGACCCGGCCAGGACCCATAACGCAAAGCGTCTACAGGATGTTTAAGCAAATGAAGGCCCCGTCCTTTGGCACCAACAGACGCAGGGTCACAGTCTTCAACTCGCTGGATATTTCCCACAGACCAAACGCATTTGGGATCCCTGTAGGAGGCCATGCCAGGCGTCACCCATTTGTATAACAGCATGTTCAAGGTTGACCGAGCAGCCACAGATGAGCCGAAGAGTTGGGATTACTGGCTTTGCCAGGATATACCCTCAGATCGCCTATGGCGACGAGGCATTGCGCGCGTTTGTCGGAATCTCCCCTGTCACAAGGCACGCGACGGGGCCCGCTTATGGTTGGTGATCGTCAACAGCCACCCCAAGTCGGCCTCCGCCAGCAAGCTAGTCTACTGTCTCTCATATAACCATACACTTAGAAGGCATGAACCTGACTGAACGGCAAACCTGCCCCTTCGCTCCGCTCAGGGCTTTTGCTAT
>JACQUH010000110.1 GCA_016210375.1 Chloroflexota bacterium | reverse complement strand
CAGCTACGCCGCGTCCCCCTGGCCTCGTCGATCACCGGCGGGTTCCAGAAGGCAAACGTCTTGCCCCCGTACGGCGAGCCATCCTCAGTCACCGCGTGACAAGGCAGCCCCGTAAGACGCTCAGCGTGCTCCGCCGGGTTGCCGAGCGTAGCCGAGGAGAGGATGAACTGAGGCGCACTGCCATAGCGGCGACACAGCCTCAGCAGCCGTCGCAGCACCGCCGCGACGTGGGAGCCGAAGACGCCGCGGTACACGTGGGCTTCGTCCAGCACCACGTAGCGCAGGTTCTGGAGGAGCCTCGCCCAGCTCCTGTGGTTGGGCAGGATGCCCAGGTGCAGCATGTCCGGGTTGGTGAGCACCACCTGGGCCGACCGTTTGACCCGCTCCCGCGCCTCACGGGGCGTATCGCCGTCAAAGACCTCGGCGGCCACGGGCAGCTCCCGGCCGCACAGGGCGTGGAGGGAGCGGAGCTGGTCCTGGGCAAGGGCTTTGGTGGGGTAAAGGTACAGCGCCCGGGCGGTGCGGTCGCCCAGTATCGCCGAGATAGCCGGGAGGTGGTAGCAGAGGCTCTTGCCGCTGGCCGGGCCCGTGGCAAGGATGACGTTCTCGCCCGCCAGCACCGCATCCACGGCCTCGGCCTGGTGGCGGTACAGGCCACGCACCCCCTGGAGGCGCAGCGCCGCGGCCAGGGCAGGCTCCAGGGGGCGGCGCAGCTCCCCGTAGAGGGCCTCCCTGGGCGACAGCGTCTGCCGGTGGACGATCTGTCCCGTGTAGCCGGCGCTGGACTCAAGACGCTCCAGGAAAGCTGAGACGTCCATGTGCTCACGCCCCTGGTATCACTTCTACCTGGCAGTCCACCACCTCAGCGTCCAGGCGCAGGGCCTGGATGTAGTCCACCACCTTGGACAGCACCTCGTTAGCGTGGCGGTGATCGTTGCTGACGCAGGAGATGCCCAGGGAGGCCAGGCCCCACACGTCGTTGTCCTCCACCTCTGCAATGGAGACGTTGAAGCGGCCTCGCACCCGGTCAATGACGGACCGCAGGACATGGCGCTTGTCCTTCAGGCTGCCGTTCTCCGGCATGCGGAGCTGTATCTTGCATACGCCGATGTGCATTGCCAGGAGACTGTCCCTCTAAATCTTCAAATAATGGGCACCACAGTCTGTCATGCTGAACAAAGTGAAGCATCTGGCGGGGAGGTAACCCCCCACCCCAGATTCCTCGCTGACGCTCAGAATGACCTGTGCTGCGAACTTCAAGGGCACTACACTAGTGGAGTGCTCCCAATGCTTCGCTACCTGGTCCGGCCTAACCCCCTGTCCTCCTTCCTTAAAGGGAAAGGGGAGGTCCATGGCAGCCATAGCGTTCAACGGAGGGCTGCCGCCAACCTACTCACGCCGTAATCAGGGGATTCAGTATAGCACAGCAAATTCTCTGCGCGCCCCTGGCCAGGCGGGTTGACGGCCCCAGGAGCAAAGGCTAAAATCAAGTTAACATTCAGGCCAAGTACACCCTACATGACGCAACCGCAGTGCATCGCGCCCGCACGGCCTCGTCGCACCGTTCACCGCCTCTTTTTGCCTTCCCATGGCTTCTGGACCGATAGGACGACGCTACCATGCTAGCCAGACCTGTAGAACACATTGGCGGGACGGCAGAGGTGCCGGAGGTGGTGGTTTCCCGGTTGCCCCAGTACCTTCGTGCGCTGACCCGCCTCAGCCAGCAGGGCGTCGGCGTCGTTAGCTCCCAGCAGTTGGGGCAGTTGATCCAGATGACCCCTGCCCAGATCCGCAAGGACCTCAGCTACTTTGGACGCTTTGGCAAACAGGGCCGGGGCTACTCCGTCAAGTACCTGCTGGCGGAGCTGCGTCGCATCCTGGGGTTGGACAGGGAGTGGCGCGTGGGCCTGGTCGGTGTGGGGCGTCTGGGCCGTGCCATCCTCGGCTACCCGGGTTTTGCCCCCGAGGGCTTCAAGATCGTCGCGGCCTTTGACGCCGACCCCCGCCAGGTGGGCCAGATGGTGGGTGGGATCATGGTCCAGCCCATGCACCGCCTGCGGGAGGCTGTGCTGGAGCTGGGCGTCCGTATCGCCATTGTGGCCGTGCCCGCTTCCCAGGTGCAGGAGGTGGTGGACCGGCTGATGGAGTGCGGCGTACGGGCCATCGTAAACTATGCCCCGGTCAGCGCCCAGGTGCCGCCCCACGTGCGAGTGCGCAACATTGACCCCGTGGTAGCCCTCCAGTCCATGACCTACTACCTCACGGCCCTGGATGGGGAGGCCAAGAGCAAGGCCTCGTAGCTGCTAATCCGCCAATCCAAGCAGTGAACCAACTCCCCCTATCAGACCATACAAGCCAATTGCTGTGGCCACGAAGACAAGAACAGACCGCTCGTTGCTCTTGAACACACTAATGAGGCCCGCTACAAAGGCAACCGTTGCTATACCCACGAGAACGATTGTCAAGGCAACAGCAAGAGGCCGATTGGACCCCGGGCCGAGCACTTCAAGACCAGTCAGGACCACAGACAGCGCGAAAAACGGGATCCAAGCTACACCTGAGCCGACCGACCACCAACCCAAGGCACTCTTCGGTAGAGCAATAATCTGCATGTCCATCACCTCCCCTGACGCTTAGAGTGTCTTCCCACCCAGCTTGTGCATCTGTTTCCGGCCCTGGCGATGGCCCGGCCTACGCTCCCCAAGGTGCATCTATCCCCCACCACCGGCCTGCGGCGGATGCCGCCGGCGGCGGGCCACCTTCAGGCGCGCCTGGGCGCGGTGCATGGAGGTCAGAGCTCGCTCCATGTCCATGTCCGCTGCCCGGTGGGCTACGCGCTCCTGGGCGCGTTTCATGGCCTCCTGGGCGCGGGCCTCGTCAATCTCCTCGGCCCGCTCGGCGGTGTCGGCCAGCACCACCACACGGTTGGCCATCACCTCCAGGAAGCCGCCGCTCACGGCCATATAGGCGTCGTCCCCCCCTTGCTTCATAATGCGAAGCTCTCCAGGCTGGAGGATGGTCAGCAGAGGGGCGTGGTGCGGCAGTATGCCCAGCTCGCCCTCCATTCCGGGGGCTACAACCCCGCACACATCCTCGAGTAGACCAGCTTCTCGGCGGTGACGATCTCAAGCTTCATGGTTGGCATGTTGCACCCACCTTACCCCGCTGCCGCCTGGAGCTTCTTGCCGGTCTCCACGGCTTCGTCAATGGTACCCACCATGAAGAAGGCCTGCTCAGGCAGCTCGTCGTGCTTGCCGTCCAGGATCTCCTTGAAGCCGCGCACCGTCTCGCGAATGGGGACGTAGCGACCTTCGCGGCCGGTGAACTGCTCGGCGACATAGAAAGGCTGGGAGAAGAACCGCTGCATCTTCCTGGCCCGGGTCACGGTAACCTTGTCCTCGTCGGAGAGCTCCTCCATGCCCAGGATGGCAATAACGTCCTGGAGGTCCTTGTACCGCTGGAGCACCTGCTGGACGCCCCGGGCCACCTGGTAGTGCTCATCGCCCACGAAGGTGGGGGTCAGGATGCGGGAGTTGGAGGCCAGGGGGTCCACCGCGGGGTAAATGCCCATCTCGGCGATGGACCGCTCCAGGGAGATCACGGCGTCCAGGTGGCCAAAGGTGGTGGTCACGCCGGGATCGGTGTAGTCGTCGGCAGGCACGTAGATGGCCTGGAAGGAGGTGATGGAGCCGTTCTTGGTGGATGTGATGCGCTCCTGGAGGGCGCCCATCTCCGTGGCCAGGGT
>JACQUH010000116.1 GCA_016210375.1 Chloroflexota bacterium | reverse complement strand
CCCTTGTGCACCGTGGCGATGTTGCGGATGAGCTCCATGATAATCACCGTTTTACCGACGCCGGCGCCGCCGTAGGCCCCGATCTTGCCGCCGCGGGTGAAGGGGGCGATGAGGTCAATGACCTTGACGCCCGTCTCCAGCATCTGGGTGCTGGTGGACTGCTCGGCGAACTGGGGAGCCTCCCGGTGGATAGGCCAGTACTCCTCGGAAGGCACGTCGCCCAGGGAGTCCAGGGGCTGGCCGGTCACGTTGAACAGCCTGCCCAGCGTCCCGTGCCCCACGGGGACGGCGATGGCTTTGCCCGTGTCGACCACCGTAGTGCCCCGGGCAAGGCCATCGGTAGCGCCCATGGTGAGGCAGCGCACCCAGTTGTTGCCCACGTGCTGCTCCACCTCCAGCACCAGCTTCTGCCCGTTCAGCTCGCACTCCAGGCCATTGAAGAGGGCCGGGAGCTGCTCCGGGGGGAACTCCACGTCCACCACCGTGCCCATGATCTGGACGACTTTGCCTCTGGATCCCTCTGCCATGTTGAGTCCACCTTTGTCTCTTAGTAACTATCTCAAAACTCGCTTTGGCACCGCCCCCTGAAGGGGGCGGCTTCATGGCCCAGCCTTCAGGCTGGGGTGAAAAAGGCCACAGGAGGCCGCATTTGCCGAATTCTGTAGGGGCGCAGCGTGCTGCGCCCCTACCTAGCAGCGTGTTATCACTCCAGCGCCGCCACGCCGCCAACGATGTCCAGCAGCTCCCGCGTGATGGCCTCCTGACGCACCTTGTTCATCAGCAGCGTCAGCGAGTCTATCAGCTCCAGGGCGTTGTCTGTGGCGTTTTGCATGGCAACCATGCGGGCTGATTGCTCGCTGGCGATGGCCTCCAGGAGGGCGTGGTAGATCTGCATCTCCACGAAGCGGGGCAGCAGCGCCCCCAGCACCCGCAGACTGGCAGGCTCGTAAATGTAGCCCACCGCCTGGGAGGCGGCCAGCGGCGCCGGCTCCACGGGCAAAAGCTGCTCCACCACCGGGCGCTGCAAAGAGGTGTTGATGAACTGGGAGTATGTCAGGACGACCTGGTCCACCGCGCCGCTGGTGTAGTCGTCTATAGCCAGGCGAGCCACGGGCGAGATGTCCGCGATGCCTGGGCGGTCGTTCGTGTCGGTGAACACGGCGCGCACATCCCGGCTGGCGCGGACCATGAAGTCCCGCCCCTTGCGGCCCACGGTGACCACGCTCACCGGGGCCTGGCGGCCCAGGATGAACTGGCCCGCGGCCCGGTTGAGGTTGGCGGGCAGTCCGCCGCACAGCCCGCGGTCCGGGGTGATGTGGATGAGCTGGATGCGCTTCACCTCTCGCTTTTGCAGCAGGGGATGGATGGCATCGCCCTCCACAGGCTGGGCGGCGAGGTCCGCCAAAACGTCCCGGATCTTCTGGGCGTAGGGCCGCCCGGCGATGGTGGCCAACTGGGCCCGCCGCATTTTGGAGGCCGCGATCATCTGCATCGCCTTGGTGATCTTGGCGGTGTTCTGAACGCTGCGTATGCGCCGGCGAATGGTTCGGACGTTGGGCATGGTAGGTACCTTCCCTCAAGGGGGCTACGTGTCCTCCTCCTCCTCGGTCTCCTCGTAAATCCAGGCGACAAAGGCGGTATTGATGACGGTAGGGGATTCCTCTTCCGCCTGCTTCACCACCAGGTACCCGTCCCCGCCGTCTAGCAGCTCGCCCACAATCTCCTGAAGGAAACCGTCGCTCTCCAGGCTCGTGACCACCACGACCTGCTTGCCTTTGAGCAGCCTGAGCGCTTCCTCTACGAGTGTCATATCTCCTCCTGGCTTCGTATGGGGCTGCGGCGCCCCTTAGTCCAGCTTGAAGGTCCCTTTGAACCCCTTGATGGCCTCCACCAGCGCCTTCTCTGTGTCGGCGTCCAGGTCAAAGGTGGCGGCAATCTTCTGGAGCACGCCGGGACTATTGCTCTCCATGTAGGAGTGGAAGCCACTCTCCCAGGACTGGACGCGGCTGATGGGCACGTCGTCCATCAGGCCGTTGATGACGGCGTACAGGATGGTCACCTGCTTCTCCAGGGTCAAAGGCTGGTACTGGAGCTGTTTGAGCACCTCGCTGATGCGCTGCCCCCGTTCCAACTGGGAGCGTGTAGCGGCGTCCAGGTCTGAGGCGCCAAACTGGGCAAAAGCCACCAGGGAGCGGTATTGGGCCAGGTCCAGGCGCAACCGTCCGGCCACCCGGCGCATGGCCCGCCGCTGGGCAGAGCCGCCCACGCGGGAGACCGAAAGACCCACGTTCACCGCTGGACGCGTACCTGCGTTGAAGAGGTCTGTCTCCAGGTAGATTTGCCCGTCGGTGATGGAGATGACGTTGGTGGGGATGTAGGCGGAGACGTCGCCGGCCAGGGTCTCAATAATAGGCAGGGCCGTGAGCGAGCCGCCGCCGTGCTCCTTGTCCAGGCGCGCCGCCCGCTCCAGCAGCCGGCTGTGCAGGTAGAAGACGTCGCCGGGGTAGGCCTCCCGCCCCGGGGGCCGGCGCAGCAAAAGGGAGAGCTGGCGGTATGCCCACGAGTGTTTGGACAGGTCGTCGTACACGATCAGGGCGTCCTTGCCCCGCTCCATGAACTCCTCGCCCATGGAGCAGCCGGCATAGGGGGCCATGTACTGGAGGGCCACAGGGTCGGAGGCGTTGGCCGCCACCACAATGGTATGCTCCATGGCGCCGTACTGCTCCAGGGTGGCCACCGTCTGCGCGACTTTTCCCACCCGCTGGCCGATGGCCACGTAGATGCAGATGAGGTCGCCGCCCTTCTGGTTGACGATGGTGTCCAGGGCGACGGCGCTCTTGCCCGTGGAGCGGTCGCCGATGATCAGCTCCCGCTGGCCGCGGCCAATGGGGATCATGGAGTCAATGGCCTTGATGCCGGTCTGCACCGGTACGTTGACGGCCTGCCGTGTCACCACGTTGGGGGCCACGCGCTCCACTGGGCGGGTCGTGGAAGTCCTGATGGGCCCCTTGCCGTCCACCGGGCGGCCCAGGGCATCCACCACGCGGCCCACCAGGGCATCGCCCACGGGCACCTCGGCGATGCGGCCCGTGGAGCGTACCTCGTCCCCCTCTTTGATCTTGCTATCATCGCCCAGGATGACGGCGGCCACGCTGTCCTCTTCCAGGTTCATGGCCATGCCGATGACGTCCCCTGGAAACTGGAGCAGCTCCGTGTACTTCGCGCCGGAGAGGCCGTGGATTCGGGCGATGCCATCGCCCACCTCGGTCACAACTCCCACGTCCACCATGCTGACGGCGGCGCCGAACTCCTGGATCTGGCGTTTGATTACCGCCGCGATGTCCTGACCCCGCGTTGTCATAAGGTCACCTCTATTGTCTCTTTGCTGTCATGCTGAGTCCCGACTGGTCGGGACGAAGCATCTAAGGCGCTTGCCCATCGCGCGTGGTTTCTCGTTGAGCCAACGCCTTGGATTCTTCACGATGTCCCGACTGTCGTCGGAACTCGTTCAGAATGACAAAGGCGGAGGGTCGTCTGTTAAAGGTTGCATCGGCTCCATTGCTCCTGGCGCTGACCGACATGAACAGGGCCAGCCTTATCCCCGCGCCTCTGCCAGGTGCCGCCTGAGCGCAACGAGCCGCCCCCGCAGGCTCCCGTCAATGAGGCGGTCTCCCACCCGTGCGACGACGCCGCCCAGGACCTCGGGGTCCACCCTGGAGGAGATGACCACCTCTTGCCCCAGCATCTCCTCCAACTGCCGTTTGATGCGGTCTCCCTGGCCCGACTCCAGCGGCACCGCCGTTGCGACCTGGGCGCGGATGCGGCCGTAGTGGGCATCGGCCAGGGCCTGGTACTCTTCGTACACGCCGGGCAGCAGGGCCAGCCGGTTCTTGGTTGCCAGCAGGGCCAGCAGGTTCACCGCCATGGGGTTCAGGGCCGACGCCGCCCGGCGAATCAGGTCCACCCGTTCGGCTGCGGCGAGCTTGGGAGACTCCAGGTAGGCCAGGAGCTCCTGGTCTTGCAGGGCCTCCAGGGCGCGGGCCAGGTCCTCGGCCCACCGCTCTATCTGGCCGGACTCCCGGGCGATGTCAAAGGCGGCCCGGGCGTAGCGCTTGGCAGAGGGCGCCTTGGGCATGGCCTACCTTCTCCTGTCCAGGGCGCCGCCCTCCCGCAGCACCTCGTCTATGATCTCCCGGTGGGCCGTGGAGTCCAGGGAGCGCCGCACCACACGCTCCGCCGCCGTGATGGCCAGGTCGCCGAACTGCGCTCGCAACTCCTCCACCGCCATGTCGCGCTCTCGCTGGATCTCCGAGCGGGCGCGATTGAGCTCCTCGCCGACGATCTGGTCGGCTCGCTCCTTCTGCTGCTGCTCGTACTGGGTGATCCGCTTCTGCGCCTCTTCAAGCTGCGCCTGGGTGCCCCGGCGGGCCTCGGCAAGCTGCCGCTCAAACTGGGCCTGGCGTTCCGCCGCCTCCTTCTGGGCGCGCTCCGCCTGCTCCAGGCTCTCCCGGATGTTGTTGGAGCGCTGGTCCAGCACCCTGAGGATAGGCTTGTACGCCACCAGGTACAGGATGACCAGGAGGAGGGTAAAGTTTAATAGATAGACTATGAGACTGGGCCAGTGGAAACCTAGCTCTGCCATGCCCGCCCTTCCCTTATGACTAATCCCCGTTCCCTGGCTGGGAAAGGGCCAGAACCTGCCCTGAGCCTGCCGAAGGGGTGAGGGCGCAACCTGCCCTCACCTGCCGCTTCTCCCCCAAAGGGAAGAAGCGGTTCCCGCTCTGCACCGCGCTATGCTACCAGGGCCAGGATGATGGCAACAATAAGAGCATAGATGCCCAGGGCCTCAGCGAAGGCGATGGCCAGGATCATGTTGGTCAAGATGGGCCCCCGGGCCTCGGGGTTGCGCCCAATGGCGTTCAGCGCCCCGGCGCCCAGAATACCGATACCAATACCGGGCCCCAACATGCCCAGGCCAGCCGCAATGCCTGCCGCCAGAAGTCGCGCTGCATCTGAGTCCATGGTTCCTCCTAGTGTCCTGTCTCGCTAATTCGTCAAGTAATGGGCGCCACAGTCTGTCATGCTGTACGAAGTGAAGCATCTGGAGTGGTGGGAGACCCCTCCCCAGATTCTTCGCTAACGCTCAGAATGACTTTTGTAACGATCTTTGGATTCACCACACTAGCCTTGCTCCGTGGTAGT
>JACQUH010000109.1 GCA_016210375.1 Chloroflexota bacterium | reverse complement strand
CATCACACCCATTCAATCCAATCTTCTCCCCCTTTCCATGGGGGAAGGGAGAGGCAGAGGGGGTTAGGTTACTTAGTTGATGCCCTTCAGGCTGAGGTGCAGAAAGCCATCTTGAGATAGTTACTTTGTTGTCAGAACCACGCCACGGGCAGCGATCGCGTGGCGCACGCGAGGGAATGGTGCGGGCCGGCTACGACACCTTCAGCAGCTCCAGGCCCGTGGGGCATACGCCGGCCAGAGGGCAGACCTCGCACCGGGGCCTGGGCGCCTTGCAAACGCGACGACCGTGGGTGATGAGGTACACGTGGAAGCGGTACACATCCTCCGGCGGCACCATAGCCTCCAGAAGGTCGTGGGCCTGGTCGGCGGTGACCCTGGGGCCAATGAGGCCCAGCCGTTTGGCGACGCGGTGGACATGGGTGTCCACGGCCATGGCCGGCATCCCAAAAGAGAAGCACAGGACAATGGCCGCCGTCTTTTTCCCCACGCCCGGCATGGCCAGCAGCCATGCCTTGGCCTCCTTGAGGGGCATCCCCTCGAGGAAGGCCAGGTCCAGGGCCCCGCGCTGCTCCAGTATCCTTGTTAGCGCGCCTTTAATTCGGGGCGCCTTCTGATTGGCCAGACCTCCGTTGCGGATGGCCTCGGCGATGACGCTCTCGTCGGCCCGGGCCACGGCTTCCAGGGAGCCGAAAGCCGAGATGAGCTTTTCGTACGCGCGCTCGGCGTTCAGGTCGGAGGTGTGCTGGGAGAGGATGGTCACGATGAGCTCCGGCACTGGCTCCCGCCTCGGGTTCCACCGAAGAGGGCCGTAGAGCGGCTCCAGCCTCCCCATAACCTCCTGGGGCGAAAGCTGGCCAGGGGTGCTCCTATTTTGCTGCCGACGGGCAAGAGAGACAGGAGCTTTGGCTGTTTCTTGCGTTTTCCTCTTCATTTGCTGCCGTCCAGGCCTTCCCTTTGGAGTTCTTCATAGTATAATCCATGCCATCCCAACAAGCTGTGTGGCGACGCCTCCTGAAGAGGCCCCATGTTGCCCAAGCCTCCTGGTCATTCAGGAAATAGCCTGACCCCCTGCCCCTCCCGCATCGGGAATCCCGATGTATCGGGACTCTCCGTTACGGAGAAGGGGACGATGGTCTGAAGAATCTTCTCCCCCTTCCCGTGCGGGAAGGGGGGCCGGAGGGGGTTAGGTCGCAACCCCAAACCTGGCACTAAAGTGCCAGGTCATGCTTATCGCCCCTCCCAAGGAAGAAGAAGCGAGGACAACTATGGATTGCCAGCACACCAGGCCTTCTATAGAATACCTCTATTACCCTGAACCTGGTTGACCACCCAAGTACCCTCTCCACGTTCATGCGCGACCTCATCGCCGAAGCGATCAAAGGGCACGACGCCCGCTATATAGAGATACGCCTTGAGGAGGGCGAAGGCACCAACCTCCGCTACCGCGGCCGGGAGCTAGAGGAGGTGAGCCGCACTTCCAACCTTGGGGGCAACGTGCGCGCTCTGGCCGGGGGTGGGTGGGGCTTTGCCTCCTTCAACAACCTTTCCCATCTCCGGCAGCAAGTGGAGACCGCTGTGAGCCACGCCCGCCACGTGGGGGGCGAGCCCATCCTTCTGGCACAGGTGGAGCCCCATGTGGACGTCGTTCCCATGGTAGCTTCCCGAGACCCCAGGGCCATCCCCTTGAGGGAGAAGAAACGCATCCTGGACCAGTACGTGGACATCATGCTCAGCGTGGAAGGGATACACACCTGCTGGATTGGCTATGGCGAAGGCTCCCGCACGGTGTACTATGCCAACAGCGAGGGCGCCTATCTTGAGCAGGGGCGGCTGGACATCAACCTTGGCCTGTCTGCTATCGCCAGGGACGGCGGGGACGTGCAGCAGTCTACGGAGAGCCTCGGCTCTCTGGGAGACTTCTCCCTGGTGGAGTCCCTTCAGGGAGTGGCCGAGGACCTGGGCCGCAAAGCAGTGGCCCTGCTGCGCGCACCGAAGGTGAAGGGGGGCGAGTACACCGTTGTGTTGGACCCGGTGCTGGCCGGCGTCTTTATTCACGAGGCCTTTGGCCACCTCTCGGAAGCTGACCACGTCTACGAGGATGAACGGATGAGAGAGCTGATGCATCTGGGACGTCGCTTCGGGGGGGCGCACCTGAACGTTGTGGACGGCGCCGCTATCCCCGGCCTGCGGGGTAGCTACAAATACGACGACGAGGGCACTCCTGCCACCCGCGCTTACCTTATACGGGAGGGCGAGCTGGTGGGCCGGCTCCACTCCCGGGAAACCGCCGCCAAGATGGGGGAAAAGCCAACTGGCAATGCCCGCGCCATCAGCCACGCTTTTCCTCCCATCGTGCGCATGACCAACACCCTCATTGAGCCGGGCGGCGCCACCTTCCAGGACATAATCACCGGCGTCCAGGAAGGCGTCTACGCCCGCAACTGGTACGGGGGCATGACCGGCATGGAAATGTTTACCTTCTCTGCTGGCGAAGCCTTCATGATCCGGGACGGCAAGGTGGAGGAGATGCTGCGCCCCGTCATGCTCTCTGGCAACCTTTTCAGCACCCTGGAGAACCTGGACATGGTGGGGAACGACCTGGAAATGAACCAGGGAGGGGGCTGCGGCAAGGACGGCCAGAGCCCCCTTCCCGTCTCTAACGGCAGCCCGCATATTCGCATCCAGCGATGTCTGGTGGGAGGAGCGTAGCGTGATAGAGGTAGCCCACCAGATCTTGGAGCGAGCCCTGAAGGCCGCTCAAGAGGCAGAGGTCTACTACGTGTCCGAACATCAGACCCCAGCCCACTTTAAATCCAATCATCTGAAGCGCATACAGACCATGGAGACCCAGGGGATGGCGCTGCGCATCGTCAAGGATGGACGCATTGGCTTCGCCTCCACCACCAACCTGGGGGATGTACAGGGGCTCGTGGACAAAGCGGTAGAGGTGTCGGCCTTCGGCGCACCGTCGCGCCTGGAGCTTCCTGGCCGGGCGAACTACCCAGAGGTGGCGGTCTACGACCCGGAGATAGAGCGCATCATCCCCGATGACCTGGTGCATATCGGCCAGAGCCTCGTGGATAGCGTCAGGAGTCACGACGCTCAGGTGCTTTGCGACGCCACCGTTTCCCGTAGCATCACCCACACGGCCATCCTTAACTCCAGGGGGTGCAGCCTCTCCTTCACCCAGAGTGGCTTTGAGGTGACCCTGGAGGGCACTCTCATCCAGGGCACGGACATGCTTTTCGTCTACGAGAGCGTGCACTCCTGCCACCCTGTTAGGGACACCAGCCACCTGGTGCGCTCCGTACGGGAGCAACTAGACCAGGGGCGCAACGTGGCCCCGTCGGTCTCTGGCAGCCTGCCGGTCATCTTCACCCCCCGAGGGGTGGCGGGGGCCATGCTCTGGCCGCTCATGTCTGGTCTGAACGGGCGCTCGGTGCTCCAGGGCACCTCGCCCCTGGCCAACCGCCTGGGGGAGCACATCGCAGACGAAGGTTTTTCCCTGTGGGACGACCCCACTATTCCCTATATGCCGGGCAGCGGCATGGCCGATGATGAGGGCGTCCCCAGCCGGCGCACGCCCCTCATCCACAAAGGGGTGGCCGCTGGCTTTCTGTACGACCTCCAGACGGCAGGCCAGGCGGGCGTACGCAGCACCGGCAGCGCCACCCGCTGGTCCCTGGGGATGATGCCCTTGCCCGCCGCCAGCGTCATGGTGGTGGACACTGGAAAACTGTCCTTCCAGAATATGGTCAAGGACGTCAAAAGAGGCATAATAGTGGAGACCATGCTGGGGGCCGGCCAGGGCAACGTCCTGGCGGGCGACTTCAACGCCAACGTCTTGCTGGGGTACCGCGTGGAGAACGGCGAGATCATTGGCCGGGTGAAGGATACCGTGGTGTCCGGCAACGTCTACGATGCCCTGGCCAACCTGGCAGGCATCGGCGATGAGGCCCACTGGCTGGGCGGAAGGTTCTACTCGCCAGCCCTCTACTGCAAAGGGATATCCGTTTCAGCCAAAGAGTAGTTGGTGCCAAACCCATGACCCTTGAGAGCTATCTGCAAGAGCTGCTTCAACAGAGCAGCCCCCCAAAGCACGCCCAGCTCATCAACCTCTCCAGCCTCTCCTCCGATGAGGTGGCGGTCTTTAGCAGGTGGTGGCCTGATGTCCCCACGGAGCGCCGGCGCCTTGTCATGGAGTGGCTGGTCACCATGGCGGAAGAGAACGTAGACCTGGACTTCAACACCATCTTCAAGCATTGCCTGCAGGACCCAGACCCCAGGGTCCGGGAGAAGGCCGTGTCCGGGCTGTGGGAGTGCGACGATCGCGGCGTCCTGAAGCCGCTGATGAAGCTGCTGGAGTCCGATCCCGACCAGGCTGTACGGGCCTCTGCGGCCATGGCCCTGGGCACCTTCACCCTTATGTCTGATAACGACAAGCTCCTGCCGCGGGACGGTGAACGCATCAGAGACCTGCTTCTGTCTGTGGTTGACAACCCTCAGGAGAGCATGGAGGTCCGTCGCCGATCCCTGGAGTCCGCCGCCTGCTACAACACGCCCCGCATTAAGGAGCTTATCCGCTGGGCCTATAACAGCAGGGACCCCAAGCTGCACCTCAGCTCCTTGTACGCCATGGGAAAGACCTGCGACCCCGCATGGCTCTCTATCCTCATCAGTGAGACTCAGAGCTCAGACCCAGACGTGCGTTACGAATCCGCCTGTGCTTTCGCCGAGATTGGCGAAGAGGAGGCGGTGCCCTTCCTCATACCGCTGCTCCAGGACGAGGATCCCCAGGTGCAGATGGCCACAATCGGCGCCTTGGGCGCAGTCGGCGGTTCCCTGGCAGAGCGCGCCCTCAAGCGGTGCCTCAAGCACCAGGATGAAGCCATTCAGGAGGCGGCCCAGGATGCTCTCAACCAGCTTGAAGCGGAGGCCGACCCCCTGGGCTTCAAGTTCCAGCGGAGGCCAGGGTAACACCCCTGGGCTCTTCCCAACACCTCTTTCACTTCTCTACGCTCGCGGGAGATCCAAGAGTGAGAACGGGCCGACCAAGTCGGCCCGTTCTCAAGGTCATTGACTCAATAATCTAACCCCCTCTGGCTCCCCCTTCCCCTCCGGGAAGGGGGAGAAGATAGGTTTGAATGGGTCTGATGCGGCAAGGCCACATCACACCGATTCTTCACAATAT
>JACQUH010000017.1 GCA_016210375.1 Chloroflexota bacterium | reverse complement strand
GCCCCACCCCTCGCGCCCTCCACCAGCCGGCGAAAGTGCTTGTAGAGGCACAGCGGCTCCAATGTAGTGCCGGACTTGGACGAGACAAGGAAAAGGGTGCGGGCAGGGTCAACCGCCTCTGTGACCACCCTGACCCAGGCAGGCACCGTGGAGTCCAGGACCGTCAGCTTCAGGAAACCGGGAGCCGTGGGGAACGTACGCTGCAGCACCTCGAGCCCCAGGCTGCTTCCGCCCATGCCCAGGAGCACGACCTCTTCGTAGCCATCGTCCCGCACCTGCTGAGCGAAATGGCGCAGGGAGGGCAGTCTATCCCCCATTGCCTCCGGAACGTCCAGCCAGCCCAGGCGGTCAGCGATCTCCGTGGGGTCCTGACGCCACAGGGTGTGGTCGCGCTCCCACAGGCGGCGCAAGGCGTCCTCCCCTTGCAGACGCGCCAGGGCCGCTTCTATAGCGGGCCGGTAGGGGCCAAGGTTCTGGTGGGCCAGGAGGATTGAAGGTAGCATGGGTTGGTTATCGCAAGGGGAGATGGGGGAACGCGATATGCTGCGCTCGGTTAGCTGGACAAACAATGGGATAGCAGAACACCGGAGAGGGTTGGCGAACCGCCTCTGCCCTTCTCTATTCGTATCGCTGGGCGAACGGCATTCGCCAGGCCTACTTCAGGTCTAGCAGTTGGCCCACCTTCTCCAGGAGAGCCGTGGGGCTGAAGGGTTTTGTCACGTAGTCGTCTGCGCCCACGGCCCTGGCGCGCTCGCGGTTGGCGTCCTGGGCCATGGCCGTGAGCATGACCACCTTGATGTGGCGCGTCGCGTGGGACCGGCGCAACGCCTCGCACACCTGGTAGCCATCCATCTTGGGCATCATGATGTCCAGGAAGATGACGTCCGGTAGCTCCTTTCGGGCCAGGCTCAGCGCCTCCTCCCCGTCCCGGGCCATCAGGAGGCCATACCGGTCGTCGTTGCCAAGGGTCGCCGCTACCAGCGCCAGGACGCCGTCCTCGTCATCGGCTAAAAGAACCTTCTTCATTGCTTCTCCCGCCACACCACGCCGGCGATGGAGACCAGGGACCCGCTCTGGGCGTCGGCCGGGCACTGGTCGTAGCTCAGCGCCTCGCCGGACACATTGCTCCCCATCAGTCGCAGTGCGAGATAGATAGGGGTCTGGCCGCAGACCCGTCGCCTGTCCTTCTCAGCTTGCAACCCCTGAAAGAAACCCTGGGCATCTCCCCGGCAGGCTGCCTCCAGGGAGGCCTGGTCGGCGTCTCGGAGCTGCGCGCGGCCCGCGACGTCCCACGCCTCGGCGTCGCCAAAGGCTGGGCCAACGTGGGCCAGGTCCCCCGCCGCCACTATCAGCGTCCGCTTGCCCTCCATGGCCCGTCGCAACACCTCCAGAGCCCGGGCAAAGGTGGGGTCCCACCCGGGGTCCTGGTCGCCCTGGATGAAGTCGGTCAGGCTTCCGCACAGCACGGGCAGAACCGTCGGCAGGTTGTGGAAGGTCGCCTTTCCCCTGGCACGGCGCAGCATATAGTGCAGCCACACCGTCGCAAGCTCAATGGAGTGCTCCCGAGCGTGGTGCAGCTCCTCTTGCAGGGCGGCCTCCTCGCCCAGGGCCTGGACCAGCCTGGACGTTAGATCCTTGTCCGATGGCAGCACGCCCCAGGGAGTGGCATAGGGCTGGCGCGTTAGGGTAAGCCTTCCGGCTCCCCCCGAATGGTCGGTGCCAAAGACAATGACCTGCTCGCACTGCGCCAGAGCGGGCAAGATGCTGGGCCAGCTTTCGGCGTAGACACGGTGGCCCCGTTGATAGTCAATGTGGGGGCTAAGGATGCCCACGACAGGGCCGGCCAAGGCGTCGGCAGCGTCTTTCGCCGGATACTTGGCGCAGTAGCCATCCAGGGCCTTCTCCAGGCCTGTTGGGTCGCCCGGGTAGGCGGCGCCAGCCAGGGCCGGGGTACGAAAGGGGGAGGTGCGATAAGCCGCCAGGGCGTCCCGGTGGGCCTCCTCAAAGCGAGGCCCCTCCAGGGCCAGGGCTTCGTCCAGCTCCCGGGTGATCTTTTCCGTCTGCTCCGGGGTCAGGTCTACGCCCCGGTAGAGGGCCAGGGCCGCCCGGATGGTGGGCAGGTTATGCTCGCCGTCGCACAGCGCCAGGAAGGGCGCCAGGGGCGACGGCACCAGCACCTCGCCCGGACAAAGCCCCAGAGGGTCCCTCAGGTGAAGGTAGCGCTCGTCGCCTTCTCCCACCCACTTCACGTCCAGGGGGCGTAGCCGCGGGTACTGTATGTGGCGCTCCGGGAGGTTGCGTGAGGGATCTTGCTGCATTCTTCCTTCTCAAAGCAGGCGGGCTTGAGGAAACGCCTCCTACCCCATGCAGTCTAAAGCAACCGCCGTTCCAGGGGAAGAGATTGTATTGAGAATCTGGGCACTGCGGGGCAGTGCCCAGATTCTCAATACTAGCAGGGCGCTGAAACACTCCCTTTGACCATCCCCCTGGCCCCCTTCCTTCCAGGAAGGGGGAAGATTTATATCTGAGGGACACCCTCAGACTCCCGGCAGAGGGGCTTTGCCCCTCTGCACTCCCCTTTTTCCGCACCCTGTTAGAGGGGGACGATATTCTGAAAAAACGTTATGATGCGGTGAGGCCGCATCATAACGTTTCAAGCCTGTCG
>JACQUH010000016.1 GCA_016210375.1 Chloroflexota bacterium | reverse complement strand
GGTATGGGATTGTGCAATCACAGTCAGGCCGTCATATGACAATTCAAGTGGGTCGTGCAGGGTTAGCGTTGTGGTGGGCATATCACTACGGTGGCTACAGACACGAACACTTGCAAATAATGAACGCTGATCCAATAGATCCATCTTAGGCAGTGGGTGGGCGTTGGACTAAACTAGTGGTCAGGCATGAGTTTCCTCAGCCTGGCCACCAGCTCCGGCCGCGAAAGTTCGAGTGCTGTCCACAACGCACTACCACAGGGATGCGAACAACGAGGCGATTCCCCCGTCGTTGCGAGCCCCGATATAATCGGGGCGTGGCAACCTGGTGGCGGGCGGCGGATGGCTGCGCCGAGGATGGCTGGAATGAACGAGATTTTCTTTGTGTACATCATGACCAACCCCAGGAAGACAGTGCTCTACACGGGCGTAACTAACAGCCTCCCTCGCCGTGTCTATGAGCACAAGGAGAAACTTGCCCCTGGCTTTGCCTCAAGGTACAACGTAACTGACCTGGTCTACTATGAGACGGCGGAAACTGCCGAGGCAGCTATTGGTCGTGAAAAGCAGTTGAAGGCAGGCTCCCGCCGACGCAAGATCGAGCTGATCAAGAGCATGAACCCAACGTGGAGAGACCTGAGCGACAAGTTATAGGGGCAGGACTCACCACCCCGCCAGATTGCTTCGCTTGAAAGGCTCGCTCGCAATGACGGCGGAGCGGAGGTTCATTCAGCCTGGCCGTGGTTCCAACCCCATCAGACTCACCAGGAGGCGACTCGAACCTGCTAAGCGGCAAGCCGGAGTGCGAGCTCAAAAGTTCCGGTTTTTGTATGCGACGGCCCACCAGCCTGTCCAGTCCCGTCCACCCCTGGCGGGCCAGCGCCCATCTCCCTGAACCCCAAGCAATGCCGGTGAGCCTCAGGCTACTGGGTGTTTGCGAAAACCGTTGCGAGGGCCGCTATCTACCTTCGATGACAACGCACACCTGCCGTTGCGCGGTTGAAGACGGGTGCGTACAATGGGGTGCATAACGCTTCCAGGGCGCTGCGGTACCTGGAGCAGCCCTGGGGAGGGGCAAGGGCCGTGGGGGTGGAGCGTCCGGTGCCACGGGGTTGGCGGTCCGGGGCTTCCAGGAGCAAGCGGGGCCTCCTCCTTGTCGCGAGCGGCGTGGTCGCCTGCGTCGCCGTCCTGGGCATGGTCCTGCCCGCCTTCGCCAACGGCGACGGCCATGACCACGATGCCGGGGCCGTCAGCCTCGCCGCTGGGCCTGCCCTTTGGGGCGGGCTGTCGTTAGGGATCGTCTTCCTCCTCATCGTGCTCTCCCGGCTCTCCTTCCTGCGCCAGGTGGCCTCACGTGAGGGCGCCCCTCAGTCGTCGCCGGGCTACTGGCAGACCCTCCGCCAGTTCAGCCGCAATGCTCGCCTGTTCCTGGCCTACTCGCTGATGGCGGAGCTGGGCACTGGTATCTGGTCAGTGCTTTTCAACCTCTACCTGCTGCGGTCCGGGTTCCCAATCACCTTTATTGGCACCTTCTGGCTGGTGAACATGCTCTTTCATGGCATGGCTGCGCTGCCAGCCGGCCTCATCTCCGACCGGTTTGGGCGACGCCGCAGCTTTTTCGTTGCCACCGCTATTAGCCTCGTTGCCCAGGGCAGCCTGCTTTTCGCCTCGCAGCCAACGGTGATCCTGGTCTTTGCGGCGGTGGCAGGGATGGGCGAGGCGTTCCACGGCGTGACCGGCGCCCCCTTCATGATGGAGAACAGCGAGCCGGGGGAACGTCCCCACCTCTTCAGCCTCAACGCCGCCTTCCTCCAGGTCTCGCGGTTCAGCGGCAGCATCGCCGGGGGCATGTTGCCCCTGGGCATGGCAACGGTGCTGGGCACACCCGCCCTGGCGCCGTCTGCCGCCCGTTTGGCCCTCCTGGCAGGGCTGCCCATGACCCTGGTGGCCCTGGTGCCGCTGGCCTTCATGCGTGAGCGGCCTGTGGAGCTGGTGGAGAGCTTCAGGGAGCTGGTGACCTTCCGCAATGTGGTGAACGGGGGAGTTGTCGCCCGCCTGACCCTGCTGGGCCTGATGGCAGGGGCCGGGTTTGGACTCACCATCCGCTTCTTCAACGTCTTCTTCGAGGAGGCCCACGGTGCTCTGGACAGCCAGATTGGCACGGTGATGGCCTTCGGGGCGCTGGCCGGCGCCAGTTCGGTCCTGGTATCCCCGTTGCTGGCCCAGCGGTGGGGTAAGGTGAAGAGCATCCTGGTCACCCAGGCCCTGTCGGTGCCCTTCCTGTTGCTGATGGCGGCAGTGCCCGCGTTCTCAGCCGTCACGGTGTTGTTTGTGGTGCGCGGCGCGCTGTACAGCCTGGCCTTGCCTCTGCGCAACCAGCTTTCGATGGAGCTTGTCACCTCCCGAGAGCGGGGGACGACGGCGGGCTTTACGCACACTGCCTTTGACCTGGGTGGTGGCCTGGGCGCTGGGGCCGCTGGCCTGCTTATTTCAACGGGCGGGTTCCTCCCCGCGTTTGTCATGGCTGGAGTGCTCATCCTGGTGCCCGCGGTGCTCTACTACCTCTTCTTCGCCAGGATGGAGGCCCAGGCGAGCGGGCGGCTGGGCACTGTGACCACAGCGGCCACCAGCGCGTGAAGCCTCAGACCCTCCCCGTTCCTGGCGCTTGTTCCAAGACCCCGAAGAGCAGAGGAAAGGGACTGCTCCCGCTCATCGTGCGACTGGCTCAGCAACTGTCTTGGCGGTTAACTGTCAGCCCACATGATGGAGCCTGGATGCCCCAAGTGGAAGGACCCAACCCGGTCTGGCTGGGCTCGTTCAAAGGACCACAGCCGGCCAACGTCAAAGCGAAGCCGCGGGAGAAGCTTCTGGCCCTATGCCGAGAGCGGAGATCTGACCTTGGGGTTACTGCGAAGGCTTGTGCGCGCCGGCGTCCCTGGCGGGGGCAATGTTGAGGACCACATGGAGGACCGGCTTCATCCCCTTGAGGGCTTCGACCATGCCCACCACACCCTGAGCGATGATGGCCCTGACAAAGGGCTTCAGGTCTACTGGGGCGCCGTTGACCAGCAGGGATACCCTGGGCGCACCGAGCGAAGGGGCGCAGTAGGCCTCCTCCAGAAAGGAAACGAGAGCATCGGGCGCGTTGGGGTGGAAGCAGCGAAGGTCGGGCCTCGCTGGGCCGTCCGTCACCAGGGCAGCTAGCTCCGAAGGCTGGCAGACCAGGTCAGGGCCAAGGGCCTGGCGGTGCACCTCCACCTTGGGGAAGACGCTGCCCTTGTAGCCCTCCACCAGGACCAGGTCGTAGGCGCCCTCCAGCCGCTGTAGCAGCTCCTGTAGCGGGGGCTCCTCGGAGAAAGCCTGGTAGCAAGACACCCCGGTGGGGGTGACCGCCAGGGCCAGGTCACTCCCTGCCTTCGCCAGCCGCCAGGAGTCCTTGCCCGCCATGTCCACGTCCACGCCGTGGGGCGCGTGCTTGATGGCCGCTACGGTGTAGCCTAGCCCCTTGAGCAGGGGAATCAGCCGCTCCAGCAAGGTAGTCTTGCCTGAGTTGGACTTGCCGACAACACACACGACCGGAACCATAGTGAGTTTTACCTCGTGCATAGGGATATCCAGCGGTTGGCCAGCTCCAGGTCCGCCGGAGCATTGAGGTTAAAGCAAGAGCGACGCCACCGCTCCAGGTCCTCCAACTCGTGCTGCTCCAGGTAGCGCACCCTCACTTTTGCAAGGATGGCCCGGAGGCTAGGTCGGTTCCGCATCAGCACCTCTTCCGCCGCCGACAGGCAAGTGCGCGCATAGGCCGCATGCAGCACATGGGTCTTGCCGTCGAGGCGCGGCACGACGGCATCATAGCCTGGCAGCATCGACACGAGATGCCTGAGCAGTTCGGGGTCAAGGAAGGGCATGTCACAGCCTACAACGCACGTGCTTTGTGCCTCCGTGCTCTTGAGACCCGTGTACAGCCCGCCGGCCGGGCCAAGGCTGGGAAAGATGTCCTCCGCGGCGGTGAACTTGCCATGCACTGGAGGCAGGGCCTGGCCAGCGGCCTTGACCACCAGGACCCGATCCGTCGCAGCGGAAACGGAGGCCACCACACGTTGCAGCAGAGGGGTCCCGCCCAGCACCAGGGACACCTTCTCGTGCCCCAGGCGGGTCCCGCGGCCGCCAGCTAGGATGATACCCACGGCCATAATGCAGAGCATTCCTCGCGGAGAACTTCGGGTCCCAGAGGTCCTGCCACTCTTAGCAGGGTGATGAAAAATGCTTTGACCATCCCCCTTGCCCCCTTCCTGGCCAGGAAGGGGGGGTAGTTTATATCTGGGGGACACCCCCAGACCCCTGCCAAAGGGGCTTTGCCCCTCTGGACTCCCCTTTTTCAGCAACCTGCTAGGCGCTCCGGGCCTTGGCGGGCTTGAAGTATGGGATGCTGACACCCTCGGCCGCGCGGACGAAGGTGACTTCCACCGGCATGCCGACGGCCACCTCCTCCGGCTTGCAGCCCACGATGTTGGTGAACATCCGCACCCCCTCCTCCAACTCTACCAGTGCCAGGACGTAGGGCACCTCCTCATTGTACCCCGGCATGCGGTTCTGGCGGGTGATGGTGTAGCTCCAGACCAATCCCTTGCCGCTGGACTTCACCCACTGGAGGTCCCGCTGACTCCAGCAGTGGGAGCAGAAGCCGCGTGGGTAGAACTGGTACTTGCCACAGATGCCACAGCGCTGGACCAAAAGGTCGCCCCGGGCGCAGGCATCCCAGTAGGGCCGAGTCTCGCCGCTGATGGCTGGCAGGAGCTTCTTGTACTGCGAGGTCGTCATCGCCGTCTCCCGTCCATGTTGATGATGAAGTGCGGTGTGCTTATCCTACCGCAGAGCGGCGCCTTCTGAAAGACACTTTTGAGCGCCTTGAGCAGGTTGGCCGGGCTGAAGCCCGCTACGTCCGGGGAGAGGCCCGCAGGTGGACCGTGACACGGCAGTCCGGACAGCAGCGGAGAACAGCATCAGGCACATGCCTCCCCATTCGCTCCAGCTCAGCCTGCACTCGCCGGACCATCCTTTGTGTCACAAAACTCTTCCCACAAATCGCACAACGCACCGGCTGATCAGCTATGCGTACCTGCCTGCCCTCACGGAGCGCACGCAGGTCCACCGCGCGGCGCACCGCGATGGCCCCTCGCTCTCGCTCGGGGCACACCTGGTCGCAGGCCGCGCATCCGACACACAGCGCAGCGTCGAAGGAGAGGGCTACCTCCTCCCCTTCTGTGAGGGCAAGGGCGCCGGTGGGGCAGTGCACTGCACAGAGGCCACAGGCTGTACAGACCTCGGGCTCGATGTGGACTATGCCCAGAGGTGCATCTGGGTCGGCGATGAGACAACCATCGTCCAAGTTTTGTTGGGTAGCCAAAGCGACCGCCAGGGTTGCAAAGCTCCGTGGAAGCGCAGCCCGGGCAGGGGTGCCAGGTACCGATGCGGGTTGTTCTGTTACTCGCCCTAGGGCTTCCAACTCCGCTCTCAGGCCTTCGGCGTCAGACGCTGTGAGGGTACGCAGCGTCTCTTTGGGGAAACTCATGCTGGCAAGCAAGCCACCCAGGAACGCCAGACGCCTTTCCGTAAGAGGACCCACGCCTGCCCGGCATTCCTGACCGCAGGAAAGGAGCCTGACCGCAGCGGCACCCAGGTACACGGGTAGGAGCAGGAGCCAGGGTGTAGCCATGGCCAGGCAGGGCAGCGCCACGGGCAGAACGTTTGGGGGGTAGGAGAGGCCTCGCCGGCCCAGGCTGGTCAGTAAAGCTTCGCTCTTGGAGCAGGTGAAGACAATAGCCCTGGGACCCAGGTCGGCGCTTGGAAAGGTCAAAAGGGCCTGCACCTCAGCCGCCAGTTCGGCCCCGGAGTGTCCAGGGAACTCAACCGCACCAGTGGGACACGTCGCTGCACACAGGCCACAACCAACGCAGCGTTCCTTTTGAAGGCTGATGCCTCCGGGCCCCTTCACCAGGGCTGCCTTAGGACAGGCCTGGACACAGAGGACGCACCCCCGCCCAGCGGCGCAAGAGGTGGGGACAACCCGGGGGACAATGGTGTACCTCGCCGCAGGCAAGCTTAGCAGGCTACGCCGGCTTATGGGCTGGTCGGGCGAAAGGCGTTCCGACTTCAGGTTTTCTGGAGTTGTACCGCCGAAGGCCTGCACCCCTTCCACGGCCGCCGCCAGAAGGAGCTTGGCTTTTTCTGTGGCTTCGTGGCGCGGATGGACCAGGGCGCAATGGTGACGAAGGTCTACGATCTGCACCCCGAAGGGGTCAAGCCCGGCCCTTCGTGCCGCTCGGCGGAACTCCCGAGCTTGGTCAGGAATCCCGCAGGCCCCTAGCACCAGGCGGCTGGCGCCGACAGGTCCAACAGCATCCTGGATGGCTTGAGGCCCATGACACAGGTCCGGAACGAGCGCTACCTTGAGGTCTGGGAAACGTCGTTGCAGGGCTGTGGAGACCTCCCCCAGGTCCAGTCCTGAGGCCGCCAGGCTTTGGCAAAGCAGCAGAAGGACCCTTTCCCGGCCGGGGTCATCCTGTTGCTCATCCATCCGAAGTCTCTCCGACCTGCCCTCGTAGCTCTTCCAGGTGCTCCAGCACAAAGAGCTCGGCCACCCAACAAAGAGCGGTGTAGAAGGGCGAAAGGCCAGTAGCCTCGACCCGCCGGCGCAGCAAAGGCAGCCAGCGGCCCAAGTGCTCCTTCAGGAAGGAGTACTGCAATGGTGCAGAGGACTGCCTGAGCCGCCCTGGCTGGGAATCTGCCACGGACTCACCTTGGCATAGGTGGGCCATGAACGCCACCTCCGCCGCGACATGGTCTGGCAAGTCGCGCCACTCCGGAGCCACCGCCAGCCCGGCCTCGGCATACAGCCGCTTCACCTTGGCCGACGCCTCCCCCATCACCAGGCCGGAGCCATCCACATAGATGGACTCATACGGTGGGGCTTCGAGGTGGTAAGGTCCGCTGAAAAGACGGCTGTACTCTTGAGTGAGCTGTGCCAGGGCCTTCGGCGCACGGCCAGTAGCCCTGGCCTCGCTTTGGAGATGGGCCACGGACTTGCCCAGGTCCGGGCGGGGGCTTAGCTCTGCCACGTTGGCCCAGAACCCTTCGTTACGTTGCGCTGTCAGGGCCCGCAACAAGCTAGGCGTGGGGATGCCAAAGGCTTCAGCCAAAAGGGAGTAACAAGCAGCCCGCACCGCAGCCGCTGGAGCGGACAGCACAGACACGACCTAGCTCCCCTCAGCGTGGTGGTCCCCCGGCTCCACCAAGGGAAACACCTTGGCCAGCACCAGAAAACCAAGGATTCCCAGGGCATAAACTCCAATGACGCTCAGCACTTCTTCAACCGTTGGCACGTAGACAGCCGGGGGGTAGGGTAGGAAGGGGAACAGGAACGGTACCACTACCACGTTGAAGCGCTCGGCCAGCACGCCCAGGACCACCAGGGCCGAGGCCAAGCCAACGCCCGCCACCACTGGTAGCCTGGTTGCCAGCAACACCAGGAGGGCTGCGGCTGCAAAGTTGACTCCGATGGCGCGGCCCGCAATCGATAGACTAAAAGCCCCCGGGACCACCGCTGTCGTGACCGTCCGTCCCAACTGGAAAGAGTAAGCTACCGCTGCAATTGCCAAGGCTGCGATCACCAGAGTCCCCGCTTGAAAGGCAAAGCTCCGCTTGGGGACCGCAGCGGTAGCTGGCGCGCGAGCGGGCGCCAGCCAGATGTACAGCAGGATGACGATGGGAGCCACCAGCCCAACCAGCAAGTTGAACCAGAAGACCACCACGAACTTCCCAAGCATCATGTCCGCAAACAGGCGGGCCTCTTTCGGGACTCCAGGGTACATCACGGTGAAGAGTTCAGCAAAGAGGAAGTAGCCCAGTAACGGGATGAGCAGGAGGAGAAGTTTCCCCAACTTGAGGACGGTATCTTTCCGTACCTCCACCTTGAGGGCCCGCATAACTACCAGGGCTACGATGAGCAGGGCCAAGCCCGACACCAGGGCCGACACCACGAACAAGGGGGCGAGCAGGGTGCTGTGCCACAGGGCTTTGGCCTTTACAAGCCCCAGGATCCAGGCCGTGAGGGAGTGCAGGGCCACTGCGCTGGGGATAGCAACGAAGCTCAGCACCTTCAGAATGCGGTCGTCCCGCTTCAGAGCGGCCTCGGAGGTGTCCGTATATCCCAGGGTCAGGAGCTTGTACAGACGGTGCCTCCGCGGGATGGTTTCCAGGCACTTGACCAGGTCACGGCGTGTTCCAAAGTAGCCCATGGCCATCGCCAGGGCCAGGTAGGCCGTGATGATGGTCACGTCCCACACCAGAGGCGAGGTCCAGTTCCCGTGGATGAAGAGGTTGAGCAGGCGGTCCGGCCTCCCCACGCTGATGAGGATGAAAAAGAGGGCCAGAATGATACAGGCGATAGCCAGGAGCTCGGCGAACCGAGCGATGGGCTTGAACTCCTTCATGCCCAGAAGGTGGGCCATAGCAGCGATGATGATGCCACCAGCGCTGAGCCCCACGAAGTAAACGAAGTTCACGATCTCCAGGCCCCAACTCACCCGGTTGTTCATCCCCGTGACTGCCAGCCCCTGGGTCCACTGCCGGAAGACGACAAAGTAAGCCCCCATCCCGACCAGGGCCAGCAGCACGACCACTGCGCCTACGTATGCCGGATTGAAGCTGGTGAGGCCATCGAGCGGCGATGAGCGCTGCTGCACACTGCGACGCATGGCTTACCCCTCCGACAAGTAGTAGACCTGAGGCCTGGTCCCCAGCTCCTCCAGGAGTCGGAAGGCCCGGCGGCTGCGGGCCAACTGGCTTACCTGGCTGTTGGAGTCCTCCAGGTCACCAAAATAGATGGCGCTGGCGGGACACGTCTGCTGGCAAGCCGTGACGATGTCCCCATCCCGCAGAGACCGCTCTTCTGCCACGGCCTTGGCCTTGGCGCGCTGAATGCGCTGGACGCAGAAGGTGCACTTCTCCACCACTCCAACGGGCCTGGGCCGCGTCAAGGGAGCGGGGTTGAGGTAGTTGGCATGAGTCTCTTCAACGGAGGGCCGTTTCCAGTTGAAGACTCGCACCCCGTAGGGGCAGGCGGCCATGCAGTAGCGGCACCCGATGCACCGCTGGTAGTCTTGCTGGACGATGCCCTCTTCATCCTTGTACGTTGCCTGCACCGGGCACACCAGGACACAGGGCGGGTTCTCGCAGTGCATGCAGGGCCGGGGATAGAAATGCGCTTGCATCTTGCCGTTGACAGACTCAACCACCCCCAGCACCCGCTGCCAGGCCGGAGCCCGCTCCTGGGCCCACTGCTCCTGTGTGCCAAAGGGCACGTTGTTCTCGGTCTTGCAGGCCACGGAGCAGGCCTGGCAGGCGGTGCACTTGTCCAGGTCTATCACCATGCCCCATCTGGTCATGGCGTACCTCCTCACGCCTTGTAGATGCGCACCCGCGTGGAAAAGAAGGCCGCAAGGCCGCCCAGGATGTCGGCTTCGTTCACCAGGACCCAGTTGGGGTTGGCCCCTCTTTCCTTGGCCCATCTCCCATAGGAAGTGTGCCCGTTCTCGAAAGGGATATTCACCACATCGCGCCGCGCCCCAGGGAAGAGGAGTGCCACTGTCTTGATGCGCCCAACCTGGGACTCCACCCAGACCTCATCTCCGTTGTGTATCCCGAGCTCCGCCGCTGTATCCGGATGGACCTCGACCCAAGTGCTCCAACGGGTCCCTTTGTGTCCCACGTGTACGCCGTGGAGCTCCTGGAGCCAGGGGACGTTGGCACCCCGGCCTTCGGCGTGGGTCATGAGCTTGTACGTATTGAGGAGCAGCGGGTACACCTGCGGGTCGCCGGCGTAGCGGATAGGCTCGTAGTGGGGCATGAACAGCTCGTCGTGCCGCGCCTCCAGCTTGAGCGCCGCGATGTCCGTCTCGGTCATCTTCAGTTTCTCAAAGGTATGCTCCAGCTTCTGGGAGAAGAACTCGAAGCGCTTGGAGTCGGTGGGCAACACCCGTGCCCACTCTCCAAAGGTGTACGGAGGGTCGGCCCAGACGCCGCGCCGGCGAAACTCTGCCCACCAGTCATCGAAAGTGGCTGCTTGAATACTCCCTTTGCCCGTTTTCTGACTGTACTCCCACACGCCCTTGTACTTGAACTTCAGGTAGTCCAGCCAGGACTCCCAGGGGAACGAATCGTTTACGGTCCCACCGATATTCTTCGCCAGTCTCATCAGCACGTCCCCGGTGGTCATGGTGTCGTACAGAGGCGTGACCACGGGTTGCCGCAGACCGACCACCGGATAGCCCAGGCTGGGATAGATGACGTCGTCCTGCCACCGCTCAAGGTAGGTGTCGTCTGGCAGGATGTAGTCGGCCATGTGGGAGGTCTCGTCCATGAAGGGGGAGAACGTAACGATAAACGGTATCTTCTCAATAGCTCGATGGAAGCGCGCCACATCGGGCACGGAGAACAGAGGGTTGGTGTAGTAGATGAGCAACGCCTTGGCCTCGTAGGGGCCCTGGCCCGTGGCGAACTCCGCGATGTTCTGGTAGACCTTTCCCGCCATGGGGTAGCGCTTGGTTCCCGCGTAGTCTATGCGTGGCTGGCCCGCACCTGTCTTGGAGATTTCGTCCTGGACCACACTCGGGTCTGCGGACAGGGGCGGCCCCTTTTGCACCAGCACGCCGCCGGGCACATCAATACTGCCCACCAGGGCGTTCAGGGCGTGGATAGCCATGCGGTTGTAGACCCCGTTGGTCTGCATGCTGGCGCCCCGCTCGCCGGCGGCGATGGCCGGCCGGGTGGTGGCGAACTCACGGGCTATGCGGACGATGGTCTCCACCGGTACTCCGGTCACCTCGCTAGCCCACTCAGGGGAGTACTTTTGCAGCACCAGGTCCTTCCAACCCTCGTGCTTCTCGCCCTTATCGTCGCTCCACGCTTCGAAGCCAAAGGTGTGCTCCTGGACGAACTGTTTGTCGTAGAGCCCCTCTTTGATGATGACGTGGGCGATGCCCAGGGCCAGGGCACCATCGGTGCCAGGCTTGACGGAGACCCACTCATCGGCCTTGGCGGCACTGATGGAGAATCGGGTGTCAACCTGGACAATCTTGGCCCGGACGGGGCGGCCCCGACGCAGGTGGCCGTGGGCACGCAGGAGAAGGGTAGTTGGCCGCCACGCCTCGATGAAGCCACCGCCAAAGCACAGGACATAGTTCGTGTTGAACCAGTCGTAGCCGGCGTAGCTCTTGAAGCCTTGCGTCAGATAGTGCGCTTGCGGGGAGCCGTCGGCGCAGATGGAGGAGTGGCCCACATCGTTGGGGGAGCCGTAGGCCTTCAGGAACCGCCCAATGAAGCCGCCCATCTGCCCGCGGTTGCGCCCACTCAAGAACACCAGCTTGTGGGCCTCCCCATTCTCACGGAGTTGCCGCAGCCTGTCTCCCACCTCGGCGATGGCCTGCTCCCAGGAGACCTGCTGCCACTGTTCAGCCCCTCGTGGGCCTACGCGCTTGAGGGGCCCTCTGATGCGGTCGGGGTCGTAGAGGAACTGAAGGCCGCTTTGCCCCTTGGGGCAGAGCTTCCCTTCGTTAATCGGGTGGAGGGGGTTGCCCTCGATCTTTACGGCGCGCCCGTTCACCGTCGTGACCAGGATTCCGCAGCCGGCCGGGCACTGGAGGCAGACGCTGGGGACCAACCTCTCCCCCTCGGCGCCTGCCTGGGCCTCAGAGCGTCCCAGAAGCCTGAAGATGGGCTTGGTCCCGCCGAGGAGGTGGAGCGCAACCACCCCTGCGGCGGCGGCGCCAGTCGCCTTTACGAAGGTCCGGCGAGTCACCCTGATGCCCATGCTGAGCCCCCCTTATGGCCCTTTGCATTGCCTCCGGCGGCGGGCAGGCCCGAAGTTCCTTAGGGAAGCGCGCGAGTCCCAGGCCGCCTTTGTGAAAACCTGCGCAAGCAATGCAATTGTAGACCGACCTTCTCCAAAAGCACTATCGTGCGGGTGGGGGATTTCCCGTACAGAAAAGGGCGCTCCACGGAGCGCCCTCAAGAGTGGAGGTGCCTACCCTGTCCGGGGTAGGGCTACTGTTCCAAGCGGATGAGCCCCCGGCTCAGCGCATACTTCACCAGCTCAGCGCGGCTGTGAAGCCCCAGCTTCTGGAGGATGTTGGCCCGGTGGGTCTGCACCGTGGCCGGACTAAGGTGTAGCATCTCAGCGATCTCTTGGTTTGAGTGCCCCTCGGCCACCATGCGCAACACCTCCCACTCCCTGGGTGTCAGTCCCTCCATGGACTTCCGCTCTTGGCCAGTGGAGCCCTTGCTCAGCCGGTCCTGTATCAACCACTTGGTTACCGCTGGGTGGAGATAGACACCATCCCTGTAAACAGTTCGGACTGCCGAGACCAGCTCGCCGGAGGTAGCGTCCTTCTTCAGCAGGTAGCCAGAGCCGCCGGCTTCCAGCATGGAGAAGAAATAGTCCGGAGTTTCATGGACGGTAAGGCCCAAGACGCGAATGTCCTGGGCTTTGGCCTTGATCTGCCGCGTAGCTACCAGCCCGTTCATGTCTGGCATGCTGATGTCCATGATCACCACGTCTGGACGCAGGTCCTGGGCCTTCTGTACCGCCTCCCGGCCGTCTCGGGCTTCGCCTACCACTTCTACCTCGGCCTCGTCGTCCAGGATCCTTCTGATCCCGTCGCGTACCACGGCGTGGTCATCTGCTATGAGCACTCGAATCTTGTCACCAGTCACTGTGCCTCCTTGCCCCCAAGGGGAATCTGAAAACTCACACGGGTCCCCACGCCAGGGCTGGAGGTCACAGACAGGCGGCCTCCCAGAAGGGCAGCCCGCTCCTGCATCCCCAAAAGGCCCAAGCCTGCCCCATCCCTGGACCTGTCCGGGGCGACTTGCACGGAAAAGCCCTTGCCATTGTCCTCTATCTCACCTTTGACTTCGCTTTCGCCAAAGCCCAGGCGGATCCGGACCCGGGTGGCGTGGGCGTGCTTCGCCACGTTGTTCAGTGCCTCCTGCATGATGCGGAAGACCGCTACCTCAATCTCTGGTAGAAGCCGGTCTGGCCTTCCCACCACCTCCTGGTCAACCTGGACCCCTTCGTGCGCCAGCCGTTGCTCAGCATACCACCTGATAGCCGGCACAAACCCCAGGTCGTCCAACGCCTGGGGCCGGAGCTCGGTGGTGATGCGGGCCAGGCTTTCCATCGCCGCTCGTGCCCCTTGGCGCACCTCCTCAATGTCCCCAGAGGCCGCGCCCCCTTGTTCTCTCAGGCGCCGCTCAACCTTGTCCAGATGTAGGAGAACACCCGACAACACTTGGGATGGCTCGTCATGGAGCTCCCGCGCAATGCGCTTGCGCTCTTCCTCTTGCGCGCCGATGACCTTGGCAAGCAGCTCGGCCCGCACCTGCTCTTTCCTCTCCAGCTCTTCGTAGAGGGTGGCATTCTCCAGAGCGATACCGATCTGGCGGGCGATGGAGGTGAGAAGCCGTACCTGTGATTCGCTAGCCCTGCCGCCGGCAGAGACCCCGCACAGCACACCCACGACATCGCCCCGGGACCGCAGGGGCACCAGCACGTTGCCTCCAGGGGCCTCCACTTCCGCTGGCCCCAAGGCCACCAGTGGACAACTGGGCAGGGAGTGGATAGCCCCGGGCCGCCCAATGCTGAATAGCTCCAGACAACGGCAGTCTGTCCCTGCCTTGTCCTGCTGCGAGGTGACGGGGGGCAACCCGCGATGGGCCACCAACGTCATCTTCTCGTCGGGGCCCTTGGTGCACACCCATGCTGCGGAGAAGCTGGTGAGGTCCAGCAAACGCTCCAGAGATGTCTGGAATACCTGCTGCTGGCTCAGTTGCCTGCTGAGGGTGTCGGCCATGGAGTTGAGGATTTCCAGCTCGGCGTTCCGCTGGACAAGGTCCTGACGGGAGACGCGCAGGTCCTCGGTCATGAGGTTGAAAGCCCTCGCCAGGTCCCCTAGCTCGCTGCCCGGTTCCACTGGCACCCTGGTGGTGAGGTCGCCACTGCCCACCTTCCGGGCCGCTTCCGCGACGCGGGTCAGCGGGCGAGTCAGCAGCGATGAAATCAGGAACGAGAGCGCAACGGCTCCCAGCACCGCAAGGCAGACCAAGCCAGCCAGCCGGAGAATGTAGCTTGTCACTCGTTTCCGTACCCCTGCCTCGGACATGCCAACGCGGATGACGCCTCCCTGGCCTCCCAGCACAGGCACCGCAATGTCCAGGATGGGTCCTTCGCTGGTCTGTAGCGTGCGGATGCTCTCACGCTGCCCTGGGGTCCAGGGGTTGGCCTCGGCCAGGCCGGGCGGGACTCCTTGTTCAAAGGTCTGTACGCGGACCTCGTGCGACGGCTCCACCAGGAAGATATAGCGGACGTCGGCGTTGTTCAGGAGGCTGTCATTGACCACTTCGTAGAGCCCAAACACGTCGTTCGTCTGGGAAGGGGCGGCGCTCCGGGCCGCCAGGTCCTTGGCGATGGCGGTCCCGCGGTTGCTAAGCCGTTCCTGGAGGATATTGGTCAGGTCCAGGCTGGCCTGGACAAGGGCCACCACACCCAGGGCCAGGGTCAAGCCGACCAGCGCCAGGGCAATCCTGGTGCGCAGGCTGCGCCACGCCAGTAACCTGCTGATGCGACTCATGGCACGGGCTCTACCTGCACTGCGCGCATCATGTCACGGATTGAGTCATAGGCGCCATCCTGGATAGGGGCAAAGCGGTCAATGTCCAAACGGTGCAGCATGCGGCGCCCGTCCTCATCGGTCTCCATCTTGAGCAGTACATCCCGGAGCTTCGCCTTTAGCACGGGCTCCAGCATAGGGCTAACTACGACAGGGTTGATGCCAAAGGGCGGCGAGCGCCAGATGACCTTGGTCTTGCCCGCCTCCTCACTACCGTTCTGCACAGCGTAGTCATAGACCAGGCTGTCCACAGCGGCGGCGTCCACCAGCTTGCCCGCCACCGCAGCAATCGAATTGTCATGGCTGTAGGTGAAGATGTACTTGCTGAAAAAGGACTCCGGTGTCTCGCCCATCTGCTTGAGCTGGTAGAGAGGGACAACACGCCCCGAATTGGACAGGGGGTCAGTGAATGCAAACGTCCGTCCTCTGAGATGGAGCCAACTGTCAATCGGGCTATCTCTCTGCACGATAAGGTAGGAGTAGTAGACCATCTGCCCGTTGAGGACCGGTGCAGCCAGCAGTTCCATACCGAACTCGTCATGCCCATAGACGTACGCGCCGCTGCACACGATGGCCAATGTGGCGTCGCCAGACCTCACCAGCGAGTTGATCTCGGCATAGGTCTTGCCCCCGATGAACTTCGCCTCCATCCCCAGTTTCTCCCCCAGGTAACGGGCCAGGTCTGCGTAGTCCTCAAAGGTAGACATGGGTGAGTTGACGGCGGCCACGGCCAGGACAAGGCGGTCTTTCTTGGGAGGTGAGGCCGGGGAAGGCTGGCTTGGCAGCGGCCTGGCGCCAAGGTCTATGGCCGCCCCACCACGGGCGCAGGACACAGCCAGAAGAAGCAGGGCAGCAGCCATCGCCAGGCCAGCCAGGCGCAGTGCGGTGGCTGGGAAGGCCTGTGCTCTTCTGCTGATAGGTGACCAATAGACCGTGGCCATTGGAATCCCCACCCGGAGCGCCTGGCCGCGCCGCCGGGTCACGACTCGTCCCTATTGTACGCCTTTCTTTGCCAAGCAAGAATACATGCCGGCGGCCCAAGAATAGCGATTGACCCCCGTAGGGCATCCCGACACGTCCCGATTCATCGAGACACGTCGGGACGAACCTGCCCGCGGCGGACGGTCGGGTTGGGAAACCCGACCTACAGCTTGAATCGCTATTCTTGGGGGCGGGATGAGCAACCAGCGTTGACAGTGCCCGGCTACCCTGCATACAATGAACTGGCGCGGCCCGGTGGTGTAGCGGACAAACATACCGCCCTGTCACGGCGGAGACCGGGGGTTCGAATCCCCTCCGGGTCGCCATCTGCAATACCCGCTTGACCTGTCTGCCCGCAGCCACTTCCAGGGACTGGCCCCGCTCGTCTCCCATGCAGTGAATGCGAGGATTTCTGACAATTTGGATACTTGACAGGCTCCGGACGGCTACTTTACAATCCGCATGGCTGTTCCGGGCGACTGCGTATAATGCGACCGGAGCTACCCAAAAAAGGAGGCTACCGTGTCACTTGAGGCCATGGCAAGCACGGTCCAGCGGGTAAGGGCTGACCAGGCGTTCCGCGACAGCCTGGCGGCAGGGGACGCTCGCCTCTCGAAAGCGTTTACTGAGGAAGAGCGGCTGGCCCTCCGCGCCCTGGCACAGCGGCTCCAGAGGGGAGAGGGCCTGCCCAAGCACCTCCGGCGCAGCCCCCGTCTCCTGGTCTGGACCGTTGCCGAGTAGGTAGGGGGTTACTGGTGCGTGGCTCTCTCCCGAATGGTTGCCCTGAATGACCTCCGGGGACAGGTACGGGACTACACTGACCGCCTCGTAGCCCAGGAGTGCGGCATAGCCCCTTTTGCCCAGTACCTTCGCAGCCTTCTCGGTCTCCCCGGACTGCTGCTCAGCGAGCACGGCGGCTCAGGTCTTGTCCCCGCTACCCTGCTGACGTTTAACGCGCTGGCTCCCGGGCGGGACCCCGCCGACGCGGTGCCGGGGGCTGCTGCGGGGGAGCTGTTCTACACGGCCTTCCAGGTGCTTGACAAGGTCATTGACGATGAGGTGCCGCAAGGCGCGGTAGACTGGGACCCCCTCAGTGCCGCCAACGCCGTAGCGGCGCTCCAGAGCATCTCCTACGTTGCGGCCCTGGACGTGGGGAAGCGGGGGTTCCCGCCTGAGAAAGTCGCCCGCTGCATCCGTGCCCTCTCCACAGCCTACAACAGGGTTGCCGAGACGCAGCACCTTGACCGGCTCAGTGAGGCAATGCCCGACCCGACGCTGGATCTTGCCCTTCAGATCACGGTTGGGAAGAGCGCCCCTATTGACCAGGCCATAGGGCAAATCGGCGCCGGCCTGGCTACTGATGACCCTGAAGTGGTCCGGGGCCTCACCGAGTTCGCGGCCGACATCGGTATCCATTGGGCGCTGGTCAACGACCTCAACGACGTGCTCCCGGGGAACATCCACAAGTCGGACGTCCGGAGGCGAAAGAAGTCGTTGCCCATTGTCTTCTTCCTCACGCAGACGCCTCAGGGGAAGTACGAGGCGGAGAAGCGCTGCCTGCGCGCGACGCACCCCATCGCGCCCGAGGAGGAAGCAGAGATCAGGACGGCCCTCGTTGAGTCGGGTGCGGTGGACTACACCGCCGTGTTGGCCGAGTCCTATCGCATAAAGGCGGGGAAGGCCCTGGACCGGTTTGGACGGAGGTTCGACCTGTCGCGCCTACGGGCCTCTGTTGGAGTGGACGCTCCATGACCACCGAGTCTAGCGTCATCCGTGTGGACGTGCGGAGCCGGGTCGGGACGCGGTGGCAGAGTATCCTGTTGGCCGCTGTCAGCCCCCTGATAGTCCTGGGGGCTGTCCTTTTCCAAGCGCTGTTCTACACGGGGCCTGCTACCCTCCTGCTTACTGTCCAGGAGTCCGCCGGTGGCCGCTACGGCGTATCCAGCGTCAGCCCTGGAGGGGTTGGGTGGGACGCTGGCGTTCGCCCAGGGGATGTGGTGGTGAGTGTGGAGGGAGGCACCGTCAAGACGGTTGGCACCCTCCGCCAGATCGTAGACCCCACTGGCGTAACGTTGATGGATGCCTCCTCAGGAAGCGTTCAGCAGGTCCAGGCCGCTCCTCTGGCCTTTTCCTACGAGCGCGGGCGGCGCGTTTTCTGGACAGTCGGTCTGCTCTTCGCCCTGAGCGCCAGCTTTGCCCTCCTGGTGCGCGCGTGGGACAGGGCGGTCTGGGTCCTCTACGTCCTCCTTACGGCTGCTGCCCTTCTCCTGGCCGTTGCCCCGATATCTGGACTCCAGGGCGGCGTTGCCTTTCCCCTGGCGTCACAGGCCTTCCTGGTGATCGCGGTGACCAGCACCCTGTGGTTCACCCTGGCCCTGCCGGGGTACCCGGTCTCCCCTAGGGAGCGTCGGCTGGCGGTTGTCGTTGATTTCACTGGCCTGGTGGCCCTCGTCGGCTATATCTGGGCAGGTATAGCCCATCTGGTGCTCTATGATGGCTTGCGAGCCTTTCTTGGTCTGTACGCTGTTGTGGTGCTGGCCCTGAGCATCGCCCGCCTTGTCCGCTCCTACAGGGGTACAACGGCCCCGGTCCGTCGAAGCCAGATCGCTGGGATTACCATGGCGCTGTTCCTGGGGTTCACGCCGGGCATACTGCTGGTAGTCCTGCCCAGTAGCTTTGGGGTCGCTCCTCAGCTCATACCCGTTGAGTTCTCTGTCGCCATGACCGCGTGGGTGCCGTTTGGGATTACCTACGCGGTCCTCCGCTACCAGTTGAAGCCCATCGCTGACCCGCCTCGGGGCCTGGTCACCTGGATGCTTGTCCTCTACGCGGTGCTGCTAATAGGGACCTTCCTGGCGTTGCTCCTGGAAGGGATTGGCCGCTCTACGGTGCAGGTAGGCGGCACCTCCGTCCCCCTCCTCTTCGGTCTGGGTAGCGCCGGGATGGCGGCGCTGGGCGTCATCCTGTGGAGGTCAGCGAACACCTTCGCGCGCAGCGCCCTGGGGATGGAAGACAGGCGTGTGCCGGTAGTGGGCAACCTTCGGCAAATTGAGCAGGCGCGGGAGGAAGAACGCCGCCATCTCGCCACTGAGCTCCACGATGGGCCCATTCAAACGCTGACCGTTGCCCTCGGCTTTCTCGAGATGAAAAGCCCACCGCCGCCTGAAATCATGGCCCGGTTCCGCCAGGCAACCGGGCAACTCCGGATGATCATGCAGCTAGGCGCCGTTCCTGTGCAGATGGCCTCACTGGTCCAAGCGATGGAGATGCTGGCCAAGTCTACTCAGGAGCTCTCCAACATCGCGGTCAGCTTCAATGTGCGCGGGGCTGACCATGCGCGTCTTCTATCGCCGGAAAACCAGGTAAACCTGTACCACATCTTACAGGAGGCGCTGGCCAACATCACCAAACACGCACACGCCAAAGAGGTAGTGATTACCCTTGACATCGGTCGCGATATAACGACCCTCACCGTCGCGGACAACGGCGACGGATTCGTTCCGGCTGTCGTAGAAACGGGAAAGCCGGGCCATTTCGGGCTTGCCGGCATGCGGTGGCGGGCCGAGATGATGGGCGGCACCATTGACATCAGCTCGAAGCCTGGGTCGGGCACCACCGTGAGGGCATCGATCCCCACACGCTAGGGACCCTCGGTTCCTCAAGGTCTTTTCCGTTCTTGCACATTCCCCCCCATACGGCCTGTCGGTGACTGCCAGGTGTCCTGGTAGTACACTAGGTTCTGTTGATATTGTCCGCTCACCCTGAGGC